>NZ_JBFUMH010000066.1:0-26651 GCF_054049475.1 Microvirga sp. P5_D2
AGAGGCTGGTGAGCAATTTTATTGCTCGGGGCAAGCCGTTGATTCAGAATAGGTTCTACGCTGGGCCGCTGAAGCGGATGCGGGCTGTTTGATGATCCAGGAGCCCCACCATGGATGTCTGTTCCTACGCCAGCGATCTTACTGATGCCGAATGGGCGTTGCTCGCGCCCCTTGTCCCCCGCAGCCATCCAGCCGGGCGGCGGCAGACCTACCCGTTGCGGCGCATCGTCGATGCGATCTTCTACCTGCTGCGCACCGGAGTCCAATGGCGGCTGCTGCCGCACGAGTATCCTCCGCGGTGCACCGTCTTTTACCACTACGCCCAGTGGCGTGAGGATGGCACCTGGGAGCACGTGAATCAGGCTCTGCGGGAGAGCTACCGCCGTGCGATCGGCCGGTCTCCTCAACCGAGTGCGGCGATCATCGACAGCCAATCGGTCAAGACCACCGAGATGGGTGGGCCGCGTGGGTACGACGGCGGCAAGAAGATCAAGGGCCGCAAGCGCCATCTTCTGGTTGATACGCAAGGCAATCTGCTGAAGAACAGCGTGCAGCCCGCCGACCTCCACGATCGCGCCGGAGCCGAACTCCTGTTGGAGGGGCTGCAGCATCTCTTTCCAGCGATCGAGCTGATGTGGGCCGACACCGCTTATCGTGGGCTGAAAGACTGGCTCCAGAAGGCCCTGAGCTGGAGATTATCCATCCCGCAGCATTGGTGGAGCGGCGGAACCTGGATGCGGGCTGACGCAGAGCCGCCGACGCGCCCGAGCGGTTTCCAGGTGCTCGCGCGCAGGTGGGTTGTCGAGCGGACCATCGGTTGGCTCACCACCAACCGGCGGCTCGCCAAGGACTACGAACGCCTGATCGAGACCGGCGAGATGCTGCTCTATCTCGCCATGAGCCGCATCCTGCTGCGCCGCCTCACGCGAAAGGAAAGATAATTGCTCACCAGCCTCTACGGTGCGCCCGCACTCATCCTTGGGCTACCGGCCGCCTGCACCAGAGGTCTCGGGCTCGGCTTCCAAGCTGGCATCCAGACCAACGCTGAATTAACGTCACACTCGGATCACACACTCGGGGCAGGCCACTTTTTCCGGATCGCCTTCCGAGAGCTGCACGCCCACGAAGATCTGAGCGGCACGGGAATTGAAGTAGCGATAGTTGAACTCGGTGATGGAGCGGTTACCCAGCAGCTGGATAAACCGCCGGTAGCTGCCGAGCTGCGCCGGGATGGTGACTGCCAGCAGAGCCTTCCAGTGCTAGCCGATCTTGGCGAGATTCAGTTCTACTTAGTAACCTGAGTGACAAGATCTGCAAACTTGCCTGAGTGTTTCAGAGTGCGTTCAGCATCAGGGTCAAGATCGCTTATAGCCCACAGGAGTTGCGACATCTCATCAATTAACTCTTCAGCTTGACGCTGACTGATCCCAACATCAACAACACGAGTCATAAGACGCGCGATATCCTCGATATCCTGCGCGTTTGGGTTGTGGGACGTGCCCGACATATCCTGCTCCTCTCAACCTCAACCTCGGTCGGGGTTCTTTAGGTTCCCACCAGCCATTCTCGTGGAGCTGGGACAAGCAAGATGATGCCCTACCTCGCTAGAAGCTACATCTTGCTGCGTTGACGCGCACGCAAAGCCAAAAAACAACTCCTTACCAGCCTCTTAGGCTTTGATTGTCTTCCACACTCCACGAGCGGTAGCGACCACTTCGCTATCAGAGGTGATCGTGCCGTCCATAAAAATGAGACTGGCCGTTTGCCGCAGAATACGACACTCCATATCAATGGGTTTGCTGATCATTGCAGGACGAACGAAGTGCACATCGAGTTGAACTGTCGCTTGAGAACGCGATAGACCTTGCCTCGCTGTCATTCCAAGGGCGCGATCAGCAAAGGTCATCAACATGCCGCCGTGTATGAAGCCGTTGCGGTTCTTGTGTTTAGCTTCTCCTATGAACCGAAAGCGGCCAATTCCTTTGTCGAAAGGCTTATGGAAGATCGGACCGACAAAACCGACAAATCCGTCATCCTCGATCTCTATCCATTCCTCATCTCGATGATCGACCATTTTTCGAACTATGCCTTCAGCAAGATGTCTGCGTTCACGTCCATTGCATTCCTCCATTTCTCCAGTCGCTTCGGCACTTAACACTCAGCTACGGGTGACCGTCACCTCAGTGCAAGGAGTCTGCGGCGGAAGGCCATCGGCCTTGCCATCCCCGAAGGTGTAGCCCCACTGCGTCATCACTCGATAGTCCTGCTGAAGGATGGGGGCTTGATCATCCGCGGCGTGTCTCGACGATGTAGGGACGCTCCGGCGAGCCGGTGTAGAGCTGGCGCGGGCGGCCGATGCGCTGGGACGGGTCTTCGATCATCTCGCTCCACTGGGCGATCCAGCCGACCGTGCGGGCGAGCGCGAAGAGCACCGTGAACATGGAGGTGGGGAAGCCCATCGCCTTCAGGGTGATGCCCGAATAGAAGTCGATGTTCGGATAGAGCTTCTTCTCGACGAAATAATCGTCCTTCAGCGCGATCTGCTCGAGCTCCATGGCGACGTCGAGGAGCGGATCGTCCTTGATGCCGAGTTCGCTGAGCACTTCGTGCGTGGTCTTCTGCATGATGCGGGCACGCGGGTCGTAGTTCTTGTAGACCCGGTGRCCGAAGCCCATGAGGCGGAACGGATCGTTCTTGTCCTTCGCCTTGGCGATGTACATCGGAATCTTGTCGGGCGTACCGATCTCTTCCAGCATCTTGAGGGCGGCCTCATTGGCGCCGCCGTGGGCAGGGCCCCAGAGGCAGGCGATGCCGGCCGCGATGCAGGCGAAGGGGTTCGCGCCGGACGAACCGGCAAGGCGCACCGTCGAGGTCGAGGCGTTCTGCTCGTGATCGGCGTGGAGGATGAAGATCCGGTCCAGCGCACGCGAGAGCACCGGGTTCACCTTGTATTCTTCGGCCRGCACGGCGAAGCACATGCGCAGGAAGTTCGAGGTGTAGTCCAGGTCGTTCTGCGGATACACGAAGGGCTGGCCCACATGGTATTTGTAGGCCATGGCGGCGAGCGTCGGCATCTTCGCGATCATGCGCATGGAAGCGACCATGCGCTGATGCGGATCGGAGATGTCGGTGGAGTCGTGATAGAAGGCCGAGAGCGCGCCGACGCAGGCCACCATGATGGCCATGGGGTGCGCGTCGCGGCGGAAGCCGGTGAAGAACCGGTTCATCTGGTCATGCACCATGGTGTGGCGCGTGACGCGGTAGTCGAAATCGGCCTTCTGAGCGGCGGTCGGCAGCTCTCCGTAGAGCAGCAGATAGCAGGTCTCGAGGAAGTCGCCATGCTCGGCGAGCTGGTCGATGGGGTAGCCGCGATAGAGCAGAAYGCCCTCGTCACCGTCGATATAGGTAATCTTCGACTCGCAGGAGGCGGTCGAGGTGAAGCCGGGGTCGTAGGTGAACATCCCGGTCTGGCCGTACAGCTTCGAAATGTCGATGACGCTCGGGCCGATGGTGCCCTCTTTCACCGCCAGGTCCACGGCCTTGTTGTCGACTGAGAGTGTGGAGTTGGAACTCATGGGTCTTCGACCTTTCAGCAGGAGGCCGGGCATAACCTAGTGCAGCCGGGGTTACGGAGGAGGGGCCTCCGTTCAGGACTGCGGGACCGAGGTCAGCCGGTCGGGGGAGAATGGGGTTTTCCGTAGCTTATCCGTAGGGTCGCAGCAAGCACATCTAAAGGCTGGTGCGCGCGCTATGCAGCAGGCGCATCCTTCAGCTTATCCTGAAGCCGCAACAGGGTTTCATCCTTGCCCAGCACAGCCATGACATCGAAGAGGCCGGGGGAGGTGGCGCGGCCGGTCAGGGCCGCGCGAAGGGGCTGCGCAACCTGGCCGAGCTTTGCGCCGATTGCATCCGCGTGTTCGCGAATGACGGCCTCGACGCTTTGAGCCGACCAGTCCGAGACCGCCTGGAGCTTCTCGATGATTCCGGTAAGGCGTGATTGTCCGTCCGCAAGCAGGCTCGCCGCCTTCTCGTCCAGCTTCAGGGGACGTTGGGCATAGAGGTAATAGGCGCTGTCCAGAAGCTCCACGAGGTTCTTGGCACGCTCCTTCAGGCCCGGCATGGCGGCGATGAGCTTCTCCCGCATAGCCGGAGGGAACGTGTGGCCGAGGCCGCGCTCAGCGCCGATCTCCGGAAGGATGGTTTCGATGGCCTGCACAAGCTCCTCGTCACCCGTCTGGCGCATGTAGTGGCCGTTGAGGTTTTCGAGCTTGGCGAAGTCGAATCGCGCGGGGGAACGGCCGATGTTTTTCAGGTCGAAAGCATCGATCATCTCTTGCGTAGAGAAGATCTCCTGGTCGCCATGGCTCCAGCCGAGGCGCACGAGATAGTTGCGCAGGGCGAGGGGCAGGTAGCCCAGGCTGCGATAGGCCTCGACGCCGAGAGCGCCGTGACGCTTGGAGAGCTTGGCACCGTCCGATCCATGGATAAGCGGTACATGGGCCATCGTCGGCACATCCCAGCCCATGGCCTGATAGATCTGCGTCTGGCGGGCGGCATTGGTCAGATGATCGTCGCCGCGGATCACATGGGTGATGCCCATGTCGTGATCGTCCACCACGACGGCGAGCATGTAGGTTGGCGTGCCGTCCGAGCGCAGGAGAACGAGATCATCGAGATCCTTGTTCTGCCACACAACGCGGCCCTGCACCTCGTCCTCGACCACCGTCTCGCCCTCGGTCGGGGCCTTCAGGCGGATCACTGGCTTCACGTCCTTGGGGGCCTCGGAAGCGTCGCGGTCGCGCCAGCGGCCGTCATAGCGAGAGGGGCGGCCCTCCTTGCGGGCGGTCTCACGCATCTCCTCCAGCTCCTGCTGGGACGCATAGCAGTAATAGGCGCGGCCCTGGGCCAACAGGGTCTCCGCCACCTCCCGGTGACGGGCGGCCCGGGCGAACTGGTAGACCACGTCGCCGTCCCATTCGAGGCCAAGCCATTTCAGACCGTCGATAATGGCCTCGATGGCCGCGTCCGTGGAGCGTTCCCGGTCGGTATCCTCGATGCGCAGCAGCATCTTGCCGCCGTGCCGCTTGGCATAGAGCCAATTGAAAAGGGCCGTGCGGCCTCCGCCGATATGCAGGAAGCCGGTCGGCGAGGGGGCGAAGCGGGTGACGACACTCATCGCAGGAACCTTCATAAGATCTTGAAATCACGCGGCTTGGCGGCCAATCCGCGATGCCCACAGCTCATCCACAGGGTGATTTGGGCCGTTGAGTGCGGTCGTCTAGCATGCAACCGACCCCGCGTTAAGCCGAACCCATGACCGAAGACAACAAAGAGGCCTCCAACCGGACCCCGCGCGCGCAAGCGCGGGCGCTCGCGTTGCCGCGCCCGGTGGGTCTCGCCCCCGATTGGCGGTTCATGGACTGGCAGGGCTGGCTCTCGCGGCAGGTGGCGCGCGAGATCGAGCAGCGGCGGCTGTTTCCCTGGATCGCGGTGTGCTTCGGGCTCGGCATCCTTCTGTTCTTCCAGGCGGAAGGCCAGCCGGCCCTATGGGCACCGCTCGGCGCATTGGGGCTCTGTTGCGCGGGCGCGGTGCTGCTGCGGCACAACCTTGCGGCCCTTTGCGCCTTCGTGGCACTGGCCGCACTGTTTGCCGGTTTCTCGGCGGGCGTCATCCGCTCCCGCAGCGTCGCCGCGCCGGTGCTGACGAAGCTCACGATTGCTTCGGTGACGGGTTTCATCGAGGCGGTCGAGGACAGGGAGACAGGCAAGCGGATTCTCCTCAAGGTAACGAGTCTGCAGGGGGTGGCTGACAGCGAACGACCCGAACGAGTGCGCGTCACCATCCGCAAAGGGGATCATCTTTCCCCGGGACAATTCATTAGCGGCAATGCCCGCCTTCTGCCGCCGCCTCAGGCCGCTTGGCCCGGCGGCTACGACTTCGCGCGGGACGCGTATTACAAGGGCATCGGCGCGGTCGGCTCGTTCACGGGAGCGGTTCGGCTGCTCGATCCTCCCGCACTGCCGGATTGGAGATTGCGTCTCGCGGCATCTGTGGATGAAGCGCGCAACGCCCTAACCCAGCGCATCGCATCCGCCATCGGCGGGGCTGCGGGCGGTGTCGGCGCGGCTTTGGTCACCGGCAAGCGCGGGCTGATCGGTGAGCCGACGAACGAGGTGCTGCGCTCGGCCGGAATTTACCACATCGTTTCTATTTCCGGCCTTCACATGGTGCTCGCGGCCGGCACGTTTTTCTGGCTCGTGCGGTCGCTGCTGGCACTGGTGCCAGGGCTCGCGTTGCTCTGGCCGGTGAAGAAGATCGCCGCTGTTGCGGCCATGGCCGGCGGCACGGCTTATTGCATCTTCTCCGGCTCGGATGTGGCAACCGAGCGCTCGCTCATCATGACGCTCGTGATGTTCGGCGCGGTGCTGACGGATCGCCCGGCCTTGAGCATCCGCAATCTCTCCATCGCGGCCTTCATCGTGCTTGCTCGCGAGCCCGAGGCGCTGCTGGGCCCAAGCTTCCAGATGTCCTTCGGCGCGGTCGCTGCGATGATGGCGCTCGTTCCGCTGACGCATCGGCCGAAAGAAGACAGCGTACCCGCAACGCTGATCGAGAAAGTGATGGTCTGGGCCGGAAGGTCAGCCCTCGGTCTCGTGACCACGACGCTTGTCGCCAGCATCGCGACAGCGCCGTTCGCGGCCTACCATTTCCAGAGCCTCAATCCCTACGGCCTCATCGGCAATGCGCTCGCTCTGCCGCTGGTGTCCCTGGTGGTGATGCCGGCAGCGGTGCTCGGCGTGCTGGCTTATCCGTTCGGTCTCGATGGTCCCGTATGGCAGGTGATGGGACTGGCCGTGGCGAAGGTGCTGGAGGTCTCCGCCTGGGTCGGTGCCTTCAGCGGCTCGACCGTGATCGTGCCCGCATTGGGCATCGCCGCTTTGGCTTCTTTAAGCCTCGGACTGCTGGTGCTGACCATTCCGGCATCTGCCTTGCGGTGGTTGGCGCTCGTGCCCGCCGGTGTCGGCATCGCCTTCGCGGCATCGCCTGATCGTTACGACATCTATGTGGACCGCGAGGGCGCAGGCGCTGCCATTCGTAATGTGCGTGGAGAATTGACGCTCGTCGGAAAACCATCCGGCTTCGTCGCCGAGCAGTGGCTGCGCGCGGATGGCGATGCGCGAAACGCTGATGACGCGACGTTGAAGCAATCTGCGCGTTGCGACAGGCTAGGCTGTGTGGTGGAGACCAACGCGCATCGTGCCGTCGCGTTCGTGCAGGAGTTTTCGGCGTTCGAGGAGGATTGCCGACGCGCAGCGATCATCATCTCGAAGCTGCAAGCTCCGTCGTCATGCGACGCAGCTCTTGTCATAGACCGCACGTCCTTGAACGAGCGCGGAGCGATTGCGGTCCGGCTCGGGGCTGACGCCACCGAAATACGCTCGGTGAAGAAGGGGCGCGAGGCTCATATCTGGCCCGGTGCAAAAACCGCTGGAGCCGACGCTCAAAAAACAACTGCTCAGGAGCACCCACGTCCAGCGCGGCCTGTTCCTGAGCAGGATCTTCCTGAGGAAGAGATCAGTAGCGACGAACCAGGCTGACGAGCTTGCCCTGGATCTTGACCCGGTCGGGGCCGAGAACGCGGGTCTCATAGGCTTGGTTGGCGGCCTCCAGCGCGATGGACGAGCCACGACGGCGGAAGCGCTTGAGGGTCGCTTCCTCGTCGTCAATGAGCGCCACGATGATGTCGCCCGTATTGGCGTTGTCCTGCCTGCGGATCACCACGAGGTCGCCGTCGAGAATGCCGGCTTCCACCATCGAGTCGCCACGCACTTCGAGAGCAAAGTGATCGCCCTGGGCGAGGAAGTCGCCCGACAGGGTGATTGAATGACTGCGGGTCTGGATCGCGGAGATCGGCGTACCAGCGGCGATCCGGCCCATGACCGGGATCGACATTTCGCGGTCGCGCGGGTCGGGCGTTGCTTGCGCCGGGGCCTTGGTCTTACCGGCGAGACCGCCTTCGACCACGCTCGGCGTGAAGCGGCGCTGGCCGGCGACTGCTCCGACGGATTCGGGCAGGCGGATCACCTCGAGCGCGCGGGCGCGGTTGGGCAGGCGTCGGATGAAGCCGCGCTCCTCAAGCGCTGTGATGAGGCGGTGAATGCCGGATTTCGACTTGAGATCGAGCGCGTCCTTCATCTCGTCGAAGGACGGCGGAACCCCGGTTTCACGCAGCCGCTCATGGATGAAGCGGAGCAATTCGTGCTGCTTGCGCGTGAGCATGACAGACCCTTACTGCTCCCGAGAAGGAGCGATTCTGAAAACAAAGCAAGAACAGGGTAGTCGTTCTTGCTGTGTTCTGCAAGTGTACGCTTAAGCTGAACGGCAATTTTGTGATCAAGGACGAGTATAAGCCCCATTCAGCAGTGACGTCATTGGCGAATTTTCCGCTGGAAATGGCCGTTTTCAGCAGAATTTCGCCAGCCGGATAATCTGGCAAGGCTCTCCCGCTTGCGCCGCCGGAGCATGAGGGGGTCTAACGAGAAGAGCCTCCGAGCGCTCCAGAATGCTGAGCATGGACGAATCCTGGATCAGGTGTGGCGTGACCACGGGAAGCGGCATCCGCTCCGTCCTCTGCGTCAGGGCAATCTCGAATTCTTGCGAAGCTAGGGAAGCGCGCATGTAATCCTGCCTTGGGCCGTTGGCGGGTAGGTCCGCACCGAGAATAGCGGTCTCGGTCGGGTCTTGATCCGGCATGGCATCGACCAAGAGCGCGCGAATCGCAGGGATCAGGAATAGGACGGCGCAGACGAGAGAGGAGACCGGATTGCCGGGAAGGGCTAGCAACAGCATGTCTCCAAGTTTTCCATGCATCAGTGGCTTGCCGGGCCTCAGGGCCACACGCCAGAAGCCGAGTTCCATGCCCTGGCGCTGAAGGGCCTTTTGCACGAGGTCGTGTTCACCGACGGAAGCGCCGCCAAGCGTCACGAGGATATCCGCTTTCGCATCGCGCGCGGCCTGAATGCGCTCCTCCAGGGATTCGAGCGTATCGCGGGCGATGCCGAGATCGACGGCTTCGGCGCCTGCCTTCTCCACCATCAAGGCGGTCGCGGGCAGGCTCGATGCGGTGATCTGGTCGGGGCCTGCGGGCTCGCCTGCGCGCACCAGCTCGTCACCGGTGGCGAGAATGGCTACGCGGGGCTTACGCCGCACGGGCAGTCTTCCATGGCCCATGGCGGCCGCAAGGGCGATATGGCGAGAGTCGAGACGGAGGCCGGCCTGAAGGAGCACATCGCCTGCCGCGAAATCGAGGCCGGCTTTTCGAATATGCTGGCCGTGGCGCAGGCGTTCCTTGACGATCACCTGATCGCCCGTTCGCTCGGTATCCTCCTGAATGACAATCGTATCGGCACCGTTCGGCAAGGGCGCGCCAGTGAAGATGCGCACGGCCTGCTGCGGCCCGATATTGCCGGAAAATCGCTGCCCTGCCGCGCTCGTGCCGATCACCTGAAACGTTGCGGGCACATGTTCCGTATCGACGCTGCGAAGCGCATAGCCATCCATGGCGGACGCCGGGAAGGGCGGTTGATCGCGAAGGGCGCTTACGTCCTCGGCCAATGCGCGGCCTGCGCAAGCGGCGAGGGGCACATGCTCGATCTCTACCGGCTTGTCGACGCTTGCCAGCACACGGCGCAAGGCATCTTCGACCGGGATCAAGTTCATGGCGCCTCGTACAATCCTGAACGGCCGCCGCTCTTCAGGCGAAGCCTCACGTTCTCGATGCGCATGCCTTTGTCGGCGGCCTTCACCATGTCGTAGATCGTCAGACATGCGATGGACACGGCGGTGAGCGCTTCCATCTCGACGCCGGTCTGGCCCGACACTTTGACCTCCGCCGTCACGCGCACGCCGGGCAGCGTGTCGTCGAGGGCGCAATCCACCTTCACCTTAGAAATCAGGAGCGGATGGCAGAGCGGGATCAGCTCATGCGTGCGTTTGGAAGCCATGATGCCAGCAAGCCGCGCAGTGCCGAGCACGTCCCCTTTTTTGGCATCGCCCTGGCGGATCAGGGCCACCGTTTCCGGCAGCATCACCACGCATCCTTCGGCAATCGCTGTGCGGCTGGTGACGCTCTTTTCCGAGACGTCGACCATGTTGGCCTCACCCTTCGCGTCGAGATGCGTGAGAATCGTCATGCGGCCTCGCCGAAGAGAAGCTTGCGCGTGGCGCTCGCCACATCCGCCTGCCGCATCAGGCTCTCGCCCACGAGGAAGGTGCGGATGTTGACCTTGGTCAGGCGCTCGATGTCTTCAACCGTGAAGATGCCGCTCTCGCCAACGATGATGCGGTCCGCAGGAATGAGCGGCGCCAGCTCCTCGCTGACCGACAGCGACACTTCGAAGGTCCGAAGGTTGCGGTTGTTGATGCCAATCAGCTTCGTGCCGAGCGGAATCGCGCGCTCCAGCTCGGCGCGGTCATGCACTTCGACCAGCACATCCATGCCGAGATCATGCGCCGTGTCGATCAGCGCGCGGGCTTCATCGTCCGTGACGCTCGCCATGATGACGAGGATGCAGTCGGCACCCCAGGCGCGCGCCTCATAAACCTGATACGGCTCGAACAGGAAATCCTTGCGCAAAGCCGGCAGGCCGGAGGCATCGCGCGCCTGCGCAAGATATTCGGGCTTGCCCTGGAAGGATGGCTCGTCTGTCAGAACCGACAGGCAGGTTGCACCGCCATCGGCATAGGCTTTCGCGAGGCTCGGCGGATCGAAATCGGCACGGATCAGGCCCTTCGACGGGCTTGCCTTCTTCACCTCGGCGATCAGCGCGGGGCGGCCTTCCGACAAGTGCTGCTCAATGGCTTTCGCGAAACCGCGCGCAGGCGCTGCAGCGCGCGCGCGGCGCTCCATCTCGGCGGGCGGGATGGCGGCTTTCGCGGCCTCGATCTCCTTGCGCTTGTAGGCTTCGATCCGGCTGAGAACATCGCTCATGGTGGCGCTCTCCGTCAGAGGCTTGCGCAGGTGTTCGACACCTGGATGAGACGGTCGAGCATCGCCTTCGAGGCGCCGCTGTCGAGCGCCTGCGTTGCGCGTTCCAGACCGTCGCGAAGATTGGCGGCTTCATCCGCGATCACGAGGGCGGCCGCTGCATTGAGCAGAGACACGTCGCGATAGGCGGTGCGGGCTCCGTCGAGAACCGCGCGCAGCTGCTTCGCATTGTGCTCCGGGTCGCCGCCCTTCAGGTCTTCGAGCTTGGAGACGGGCAGGCCGACTTCCTCCGGCGTCACGGTGAAGCGGCGGATCGTGCCGTTCTCAAGCGCGGAGACGAAGGTCGGTCCCGTCGTTGTCATTTCGTCGAGACCGTCGGAACCGTGGACGACCCACAGCTTCTTGGAGCCGAGTTCCTTCAGAACCAGAGTCAACGGATCGAGCCAAGCCTCGGAAAACACGCCGAGAAGCTGACGCTTGACGCCGGCAGGATTCGAAAGCGGGCCGAGGAGATTGAAAATCGTGCGCGTGCCGAGTTCCACGCGCACCGGCGCCACATGGCGCATGGCGGCGTGATGCGTCTGGGCGAACATGAAGCACAGGCCCGCATCCTTCAGGCAGCTTTCCAGGCCCTCGGGCGTGAGGCCGAGCTTTACGCCGAGGGCGGCGAGCACGTCCGCCGTGCCGGATTTCGAGGATGCCGCGCGATTGCCGTGTTTCGCTACCGGCACGCCGCAGGAGGCGACGATGATCGAAGCGAGCGTCGAGATATTGTAGCTGCCGGAATGATCGCCGCCGGTGCCGACGATATCGACGGCGTTGTCCGGGGCGGTGACCGTCAGCATGCGGCCTCGCATGGCGGCGACCGCGCCGATGATCTCCTCAAGCGCCTCACCGCGTACCCTGAGCGCCATCAGGAACGCGCCGCCCTGGGCGTGCGTCACCTCACCTGAGAGCAGGTCGTCGAAGGCCGCGCGCGCTTCGTCCCGGCTGAGCGAAGCGCCGGTGGCGACCTTGGCGAGGTAGGACTTGAAGGATTCCATTGTCTCAGTGTCCTGATGGAGCGGCGTTTGCCGAGCGCTTGGCGTTCCAGTCGGCGGCCAGCTCGAAGAAGTTCTTCATGATCGTCACCCCGTGTTCCGACAGGATGCTCTCGGGATGGAACTGCACCCCGTGGATCGGCAGCGCGCGGTGGGACAGGCCCATCACGAGGCCATCGGCGGTTTCCGCCGTCACGAGGAGGTCATTCGGGCAGGTTTCCCGGTCGACGATCAGCGAATGATAGCGGGTGGCCTTGAAGGGGCCGTTGATGCCGCGAAACACGGCCTGACCCTGATGCTCGACTTCCGAGACCTTGCCGTGCATCGGCAGAGGAGCGCGGGAGACGGTGCCGCCGAAAGCCTGTCCGATGGTCTGGAGGCCGAGGCAGACGCCGAAGGTGGGGATCTCGGGCGACGCGCGCTTTACCAGATCGAGGCAGATGCCGGCCTCGTTCGGAGAGCATGGGCCAGGTGAGAGCACGATGGCGTCGGGCTTGGACGACAAAACCTCATCGGTGGTGATCGCGTCGTTGCGAACCACATCCACTGAGGTAGCTAACGGGCCGAGCAGATGCACCAGATTCCAGGTGAAACTGTCGTAATTGTCGATCACGAGCACACGGGTCATAGCGCACCGACGTTCGCGCAAGGGATGGGCAGGGTCAAGAGACGCATCATTGGCCGATCCTCGCCTGGCTCGCGAACCGCACGGCCTCTTCGGCCGCCCGGAACAGGGCCTTGGACTTGTTGATGCATTCCTGCTGCTCGGAGGCCGGATCGGAATCGTAGACGATGCCCGCGCCCGCCTGGACGGCCATGCGCCCGTCCTTCACCAAGGCTGTGCGCAGCACGATACAGGTATCCATCTCGCCGTTCGCGCCGAAATAGCCGATGCAGCCCGCGTAAGGCCCGCGCTTGTCCCTTTCTAGCTCGTCGATGATCTGCATCGCCCGAACCTTGGGCGCGCCTGAGACGGTGCCTGCCGGGAAGCCCGCGACCAAGGCATCGAGCGCGTCGAAGCTTGGGTCGAGCCTGCCTTCCACGTTCGAGACGATGTGCATCACCTGGCTGTAATATTCGAGGAAGAAGGAATCCGTGACCTGCACGGAGCCCATTTCCGCCACGCGGCCCACATCGTTGCGCCCGAGATCGAGCAGCATGAGGTGCTCCGCGCGCTCCTTCTGGTCGGCGAGCAGGCTCTCCGCATGGGCGCGGTCCTCGGCGGCGGTGGCGCCGCGCGGGCGCGTTCCGGCGATGGGACGGATCGTGACCTTGCCGTCGCGCATCCGCACCAGAATCTCCGGCGAGGAGCAGACGATCTGGAAATCCTCGAAGTCGAGATAGCAAAGAAACGGCGCGGGATTGACCCGGCGGAGCGAACGGTAGAGCGCGAAGGCGGGCAGGGGAAACGCGGATTCGAAACGCTGCGAGAGCACCACCTGGAAAATATCGCCTGCGCGGATGTATTCCTTCGCCTTGGCGACCATCTCGGTAAACTCTTCCGGCGTGGTGTTCGACACCGGCGGTTCGAAATCGATCTTGGTCGGGTCGCTGCGATCCTCGATGGGCAGCGGACGCTCCAGCGCGCCGGTCACCTCGTCGAGGCGGGCGAGCGCTGTTTCATAGGCGGCTTTGGCGGAAACGCCGGCCTGTGGACGCACCGGCGTGATGAGCGAGATTTCGTCCTTCACCGCATCGAACACCACCATGACGGTGGGGCGGATGAGGATGGCATCCGGCACCTTCAGCACGTCGGTATTCGGCTCGGGCAGACGCTCCATCTGCCGCACCATGTCGTAGCCCAGATAGCCGAAGAGACCCGCCGCCATGGGCGGAAGATCATCGGACAGGGGCAGGGCGCTTTCCTTGATCTGCGCGCGCAGGCTCTCCAGCGGCGCAAGCCCTTCCGTCTTGAACAGCCCCTCGCGCGTGAGCGCGTTGCGGTCGATGGACGCCACGCCGTCCTGGCAGCGCCAGACGAGATCGGGATCGAGGCCGATCATCGAGAAACGGCCTCGCGTTGCTCCGCCCTCCACCGATTCCAGCAGGAAGGCCGAGCCCTTCCGCTGATGCCGCAGCTTGATGAAGGAAGCTACCGGAGTGAGGAGATCGCCGACGAGGGTGGCGCGTAGAACGCCCGCCTCGCCAGCGTCGTAGGCCTGCGCAAAAGTCTCGAAGTCGGGCGCGATGCTCATGGCTTAGAGTTCGCCGCCCGTCGCCTGACGCACGGCCTGCTGGTGGATGACGACGCCCAGATCCTGGCGGGCCTGGGTGATGTACTCGCCGATCAGGTCGTCGCCCATGCCGTTGCGCAGTTGGTTGTCGATGCTCTGCGCTTCCTGCGTGGTGGTATTCATGGGCGGCACTGTCGCGCCTGTCACTTTGAACACGGCACGGCTGTCGGCGGCGCTCGGCGCGTTTCCGGCCTTGCCGACCGGTGTCGCGAAGATGCGGTTTACGGCCTCCGCCGAGAGATCGTCCTTCGCCGCGTTGYGGGCGAGATCGGCGACATTCTTCGCCTGCGCGTTCACCGACTGGGCAACGGCCTCGATGGCCTCACCCTTATCGAGACGCTCGGTCAGTTCGCGCGCCTTCTCGGACAGGCGCTGGGCGATCTGGTCCTCGCGCCATTGGGCGGCAACCTGATCGCGTACCTCGTCGAGGGTCTTCTCGCGGGAAGGCTCGATACCGGTCACGTCGTACCAGGTATAGCCGCCATCACCCGCGCGCAGGGCTTCGTTGTCGACGCCGATATCGGACGCGAAGGCAGCCTTCACGACGGCATCCTTGTTGGCGAGACTGACCGGGGCGCCGGCCTTGTCGAGGCCGCTCGCATCGACGGCGGGAAGCTGCACGAGGGTCAGGTTCTTTTCCTTGGCGATGTCGGCAAGGGGCTTCGCGCCCGCGCGCAGATCCTCGATCTCGTCGTGGATCTTCTCGATCTCACCCTTCGCACGCTCCTTCGCGACTTCCTGGCGAATCTCGGCGGCCAATTCCTCGAAGGGACGCACGGCCTCGGGCTGGATCTGTGTGACGCGGATCACCACCGGTCCGAAACGACCCACGACCGGTGCGCTCACGCCGTTGAGTTCGAGGGCGAAGGCTGCCTCGGCCACGGCTGCGTCGAGCATCTCAGCCTTGGCGAAGGTGCCGAGTTCGAGGCCGGAGGCTGCAACGCCGCGCTCGGCCGCGACGGATTCGAAACTCGCGCCTTCCTTGATCTTGGCGGCGGCGGCTTCCGCGTCCGGCAGGGCTGTGAAGGGAATCTGCTGGATGGTGCGGCGCTCGGGCTGGCCGTAGCGGGCCTTCTGCTGCTCATAGCGCTGGCGGGCATCGGCGTCGGAGACCGTATCAGGCTTAGCGATGGCGCCCGCGTCGAGAACCAGCACGGAGACCGCGCGGTATTCGGGGGCGCGGTAGGTGCCCTTGCGCTCGTTGTAGAAGCTCGTGAGCTGCTCCGGTGTGGCGGCGGGGATGTCCCCGGCGAGAGCGGAGTTCAGAACGAGATAGGATGCATTGCGCCGCTCGCTCACGTAGCGGTGCATGGCCTCGCGGGCCGCAGCCGGCACGGTCACGTCGCCGGCGAGTCCTTGAGCGAGGTGCAGGCGGGCCATGGACTGGCGCTGCTCCTGCACGAAACCGGCCTCGGACAGGCCGGCATTGCGCAGGGCCTGATCGAAGAGAGCGCGGTTGAACTGTCCGTCCGAGCCGCGGAAGGCCGGGTTGTCCATAATGGAGCGGGCCACCAACTGATCCGAGACGGAAAGGCCGAGCTTGCGGGCCTGCTCGGCCATCACGGCCTCGGTCACGAGGTTGTTGACCACCTGCTGGTCGAGGCCGATGGAGCGGGCCTGCTCGGGGCTGATCACCGTGCCGAACCGGCGGGTGAGCTGCTGGAGCTGGTTGGTATAGGCGGCGCGGACCTGATCGATGGTGATCTTGGTATCGCCGACCTCGGCCACCGTCGAGGCGGGTGTGGCGCGGAAGATGTCGCCGATGCCCCAGATCGCGAAGCTGACGATCAAAGCGCCGAAAAAGATGGTGGCGATGGATTTGCCGACCAGGGTCTGCCCAGCCTTGCGCATGTTCCGAAGCATCGTGAACCCGTCTTTCGAGAAACTGTTAAACAGGGCGATAGCCCATCAAAGGCCCGGGGAAAAGGGCAAGTCAGGTTGAAAGAGGCATCAAGCCTCTGCTACTGCCAAGTTATCAAGCGTGACGGGAGTGAGAAAATGAGCGTCGATAGGCCGCGCCCGCTGGTGGCGGGAAACTGGAAAATGAACGGTTTGAAGTCGTCCGCCAGGGTGCTGGACGAGGTTCATGCCGGTTACACGCCGGGCCTGAAAGCCAAGGTGGACCTGGCCGTTTGCCCGCCGGCCACCCTGATCGGCGCCCTCGCCAATAGCGCCGTCGGCTCCCGCATCGCCATCGGCGGCCAGGATTGCCACGCCAAGGAATCGGGCGCCTACACGGGCGACATTTCCGCCGAGATGCTGGCCGATGCAGGCGCCACCTACGTTCTCGTCGGCCATTCCGAGCGCCGCCAGTACCACCGGGAAAAGGACGCCGATGTATGCGCCAAGGCGGTCGCCGCCCACCGGACAGGCCTTACGGCTATCGTATGCGTAGGCGAAACCCGCGAGGAGCGGGAATCGGGCAAAACCCTCGCCGTGGTGCGCAAGCAGCTGCGCGGCTCGATCCCGGTCGATTCGAACAGCGGCAACCTCGTGGTTGCTTATGAGCCAGTCTGGGCCATCGGCACGGGCCTGACCCCGACCGTGGCCGATGTCGCCGAGGTTCACGCCGCCATCCGCGAGGAACTGAAGCGCCTCGTGGGCAAGGCCGACCACGCCAAGGTTCGCATTCTCTATGGTGGCTCGGTGAAGCCTTCCAACGCTGCCGAGCTGATGGCGGTGGACAACGTGAACGGTGCCCTGGTCGGAGGCGCAAGTCTCGTGGCCGCCGATTTCCTAGCAATCGCCGGGGCTTATTTGGGTTAAAGTACGCATCCGTTGTCATTCCAGGCACCCAGACGAGCCCGGAACGAGAGGGGAGCGCTTCAACAACAAAAGCGCCCTTGCGGGTCTTTGATCCTGCGCCCACCTATGCTACAGCCCGCCCCAACGAACGAATTGCGAGCGGCTGACGCCTTCATGGCGCGGCCGCTTGAGGCTTTGGATCAATGCAAACAGTTCTCATCATAGTTCACCTGATCATCGTGCTTGCCCTGATCGGGGTGGTCCTTCTGCAGCGCTCCGAGGGCGGCGGCATGGGCCTTGGAGGCAGCGGCGGTGGCGGCGTTTCCGGTTTCATGACCGGACGCGGGCAAGCCAATGCGCTGACCCGCACGACGGCGATTCTCGCCGGCCTGTTCTTCCTGACGAGCATCGCGCTGGCCGTCGTCGCGACGACCGGACGCGCTCCGCGCTCGATTCTCGATGGTGCCGCTCCGGCAGCTCCCGCAGGGCAGGCTCCAGTGGCCCCGCAGGGCGGCAGCGTGCTCGAGCAGCTGCAGCGTCTTCAGGGCGATCAGCCGGCGGCTCCGGCCACACCGGCTCCCGGCGTTCCTGCTCCTGGCGCTCCTGCGCCGGCGCCCGCAGCGCCTCAGCAATAAGCTCAGCAGCAGGGCCGGACCTTCCGGCCCTCTTCTTTTGTGGATGGTTTCGGAGTTGCACGATTCGCGCATTGCGAATCGGCGCTCCTTATTAATGGATAGGGGTCCATGACGCGGTACGTATTTATCACCGGCGGCGTGGTGTCTTCGCTCGGCAAGGGTCTGGCTTCGGCCGCCTTGGGAGCGCTTCTCCAGGCTCGCGGCTACAAGGTCAGGCTTCGCAAGCTCGACCCATATCTCAACGTCGATCCGGGGACGATGAGCCCCTATCAGCACGGCGAGGTCTTCGTGACCGACGACGGTGCCGAGACCGACCTGGATCTGGGCCATTACGAGCGCTTCACGGGTGTTCCGGCCACCAAGGCCGACAACATCACCACGGGCCGGATCTATCTCGACATCATCACCAAGGAGCGGCGTGGCGACTATCTCGGTGCCACGATCCAGGTGATTCCGCATGTCACGAACGCCATCAAGGACTTCGTGCTCACCGGCAACGAGGGCTTCGACTTCGTTCTGGTCGAGATCGGCGGCACGGTCGGCGATATCGAAGGCCTTCCCTTCTTCGAGGCGATCCGCCAGCTCGGCAACGACCTGCCGCGCGGTCAGGCGATCTATGTCCACCTGACGCTGCTGCCGTTCATTCCCTCCGCCGGCGAGCTGAAGACCAAGCCSACSCAGCACTCRGTGRMRGARCTKCGCTCCATCGGYATCCAGCCYGACATCCTGCTCTGTCGCACGGATCGCGAGATCCCGAAGGACGAGCGCCGCAAGCTCGCCCTGTTCTGCAACGTGCGCGAGACGGCGGTCATCGAGGCGCGCGACGCGCGTTCGATCTACGACGTGCCGCTGGCCTATCACGAGGCTGGGCTCGACAGCGAGGTTCTCGCGGCCTTCGGCCTCGATACGGCGAAGACGCCGGATCTGAGTCGCTGGACGGGCATCTCCGAGCGGGTTCACAACCCCGAGGGCGAGGTCAATATCGCCGTTGTCGGCAAGTATACCGGCCTGAAGGACGCCTATAAGTCGCTTATCGAAGCGCTCCACCATGGCGGCATCGCCAACCAGGTAAAGGTGAACCTCGAGTGGATCGAGAGCGAGGTCTTCGAGCACGAGGATCCGGCCCCGTTCCTCGAGGGCATCCACGGCATCATGGTGCCGGGCGGCTTTGGCCAGCGTGGCGCAGAGGGCAAGATCCGCGCGGCCCGCTTCGCCCGCGAGCGCAAGGTACCGTATTTCGGCATCTGCTTCGGCATGCAGATGGCCGTGATCGAAGCGGCCCGTTCTCTCGCCGGCATCGAGAAAGCAAGCTCCACCGAGTTCGGTCCGACCTCGGAGCCCGTCGTCGGCCTTATGACCGAGTGGCTGCGCGGCAACGAGCTCGAGAAGCGCGCCACTGGCGGCGATCTCGGCGGCACCATGCGCCTCGGCGCTTATCAGGCTTCCCTGAAGCCGGGTAGCAAGGTCGCCGAAATTTATGGCGGCACGGAAATCTCCGAGCGCCACCGCCACCGCTACGAGGTCAACATGACCTACCGCGACAAGCTCGAACAGACGGGCCTGCGCTTCTCGGGCGTATCGCCGGACGGCGTTCTGCCGGAGATCGTGGAATACGAGAACCATCCCTGGTTCATCGGCGTACAGTACCATCCTGAGCTGAAATCGCGCCCCTTCGAGCCGCACCCGCTCTTCAAGAGCTTCATCAACGCGGCGGTCGTGCAGAGCCGGCTGGTTTAAAAGCATTTTCCTTCGTTATGGCCGGGCTCGTCCCGGCCATTTCTTTTTGGGCGATCCCCAACACACGCCAGCCTCATCCTGAAGAGCAGCCATAGGCTGTGTCTAGAAGGAGGGTCCAGAGAGCACGGGATACGCCCTCGTCCTTCGAGACGGTCGCTTGAGCGACCTCCTCAGGATGAGGGTATGGGTGTGTAAACGAACATGGCAGACACAATCCCGACCATAACGAGGTGCGAATCCACCTTGGACAAGCCACGCTCCGTGCCTAAGTCTATGGTCTCGCCATAGGAAAGAGCTTGATGTCCCGCCGGATCGACCACCTCGTCATTGCTGTCCGTGATCTCGACAAGGCCGCCGAGTTCTATCAGCGCCTCGGGTTCCAGGTGGGCGCGCGCAACAAGCATTCCTGGGGCACGGAAAACAGGCTGGTGCAATTCCCCGGCACTTTCCTGGAACTGATCACGATTGGCGAGGGAGCCAAGATCCCGCCTCATGGGCAGGGAACGTTCAGCTTCGGCGCTTTCGTGCACGATTACCTTCTCGAACGCGAAGGCTTGGCCATGGTCGTGCTGGACAGCCAGGACGCCAAGTCGGACGCGGCTTCCTTCTCGCAACAGGGCATCGGCGCATTCCAGCCGTTCTTCTTCGAGCGGACGGGCAGGAAGCCCGATGGCAGCGAAACCAAAGTGGCCTTTACGCTGGCTTTCGCATCGCTGGAGACAGCCCCCAAGGCAGGGTTCTTCGTGTGCCAGCAGCATTTCCCCGAGAACTTCTGGAATCCCGCCTTCCAGAAGCACGACAACCACGCGACGAATCTTTCGAGCGTTGCGCTCACGGCTCCCGACCCGGATCGCCTGCGCAAATTCGTGTCGGCCTTCACGGGTGTAGAGCCCTTCCGACCGGCGGGCCATGATCTCTCGTATCGTCTGTCCGGCGCTCATCTCGATGTCATGACGCCTGACGATGCGGGCGAGCTCTATGTGTCCGTCGAGGCGGAACTCGACGAGCCGTCCTTCGTCGGATTCGCGGTGCGGATCGAGGATATTCAACGGCAGGCGGTAAGGCTCGATGCGGCCGAGATTCCCTATCAACATGTGGGCAGCCGGCTCGTGGTGCCTGCGAGCGCGGCCTTCGGCGTCGCCATCGCCTTCGAGCCAACGCAAAATTAACCATGAGCCTCTAACGATCTAAGAAAGTAATCGTAGGGGCTGATCGTGACTTCTTCTCTGGCGGGCTTGCTCGACTTCGTAATTTTCTTCGTCATCGCCATCGCACTGGTGGCTTTGTATCTCGGTCTTTACACGTTGGCGACGATGCACAACGAGTTCGCGCTGATCCGCCAGAACGTGATCTCGGCCGCGACAGCGCTGGGCTTCAGCCTCGTGGGCTTCGCGCTGCCTCTGGCCAGCGCCATCGTCCATGCCCAGACCATTCTCGACCTGCTGGTCTGGGGTCTGGTCGCCCTGGCGGTGCAGATCGTCGTCTACTGGCTCGTGCGCATCCTGATGCCGAATCTCTCCCAGCGCATCGCCTCCGGCGAGATGGCGGCCTCCTTGTTCCTGGGCGCGGCCTCGCTCTCGGCGGGCATCATCAACGCGGCGTCGATGACGTTCTAATCTTCCTGTCATCCCCGGCGAGCCGCAGGCGAGGGAAGGGGATCCATCGCGCAACGCGTGTGGGTGGCTTCCCTTCCCCTCCGCTACGCTTCGGCCGGGAATGACACTGGGGGCGACATCACCACTTCCCGTTTCCCCTGAAACGGAGTAGGTGACGGCGCATGACCGATACGAAACAACACCCTGCCGTCGTCGAGGCTGGCTCCGTCCGCTTCGGCAATCATCTGCCGCTCAGCATCATTGCTGGGCCCTGCGCCATGGAAAGCCGCGATCACGCGCTGGAAATGGCCTCGGCGCTCAAGGAGATCACCGGCAAGCTCGGCCTCGGGCTGGTGTACAAGTCCTCCTTCGACAAGGCCAACCGCACCTCGATCAACAGCGCCCGAGGGATCGGCCTCGACAAGGCGCTTAGCGTTTTCGCCGACGTGAAGGAAAAGTTCGGCCTGCCCGTCATCACGGACGTGCATGAGAACGACCAATGTGCCCTCGTGGGCGAGGTGGTCGATATCCTCCAGATTCCTGCCTATCTCTGCCGCCAGACCGATCTTCTCATCGCCGCCGCCAAGACCGGCCGGGTGGTGAATGTGAAGAAGGGCCAATTCCTGGCTCCCTGGGACATGGCGAACGTCGCCGAGAAGGTGCGGGCTTCGGGCAACCCCAAGGTCATGCTCACCGAGCGTGGCGCGTCGTTCGGCTACAACACCCTTGTTTCCGACATGCGCAGTCTGCCGATCATGGCCGAGACAGGCGCTCCCGTGATCTTCGACGCCACACATTCCGTGCAGCAGCCCGGCGGCAAGGGCGCGACCTCCGGCGGCCAGCGTGAATATGTGCCGGTTCTCGCCCGCGCGGCCGTGGCCGTGGGCGTCGCCGGCGTCTTCATCGAGACTCACCAGGACCCGGACAAGGCCCCCTCGGACGGGCCCAACATGGTGCCGCTGAAGGAGCTGGAGGGGCTGCTCGCTCAGTTGAAGGCCTTCGATGCTCTGGCCAAGGGCAGGGTGGGCTGACGCAACGCTCATGAATTCGGGATGGGGCAGGTGTGCATTACTGCCTCTCCCCTTACGACAAGGCCGTGATATGGAGTGAGAAGGCTCCATTCGCGGCCTTCTTCGTCAGAGCGTCATGTCCTCGCGCAATCTCATCCTGATCCTTGCCGTCAGCGGCTTTGCCAGCACCTTTTCCGCTCGTGCGGTCGAGCCCATGGTCGGGGTGATCGCGAGGGACCTGCATTCCACGCCGCAGACCATTGCCCTTCTAGCCGCCGCCTTCGCGCTGCCTTACGCCTTCATCCAGCCGATCTTGGGGCCCATCGGCGATGCGCTTGGCAAGGAGCGGGTGATGAAGGTGGCGCTGTCGCTTCTCTTCCTGGCGCTCGCGGGTTCGTTCTTCGCGCCCAATGCGGAAATGCTCTTCGGCCTGCGCATCATCGCAGGCGCTGCGGCCGGTGGCGCCGTGCCGCTCTCCATCGCGCTCATCGGCGACCGGGTGCCGATGGCACAGCGGCAGGTGGCGCTCAGCCGCTATCTTGTGGCCGTCATCGTCGGCCAGCTCGCCGGTTCGTCGCTCGCGGGGCTTCTAGCGGAATGGATCGGCTGGCGCGGGGTATTCGGCCTCTCCACCATCATGATGGCTTGCGCGCTAACCGCGACGGTGATCGGGTTTCGTGGCGCACTTCCGGGTGGCAGGTTCGATCCGCGTGCGGCGATCCTGCGCTATCGCGACATCCTCTCCAATCCGCGCGCGCTGTTTCTCTTCGGCTCCGTCTTCGTGGAATCGACGGCGATCTTCAGCGTCTTTCCCTATATCGCGCCGCTGCTCGAAGAACGCGGTGGCGGCGGGGCGAAGGAAGCGGGCTTCGCCATCGGAGGGTTTGCCATCGGCGGCCTCATTTATTCCATTCTCGTGAGCTGGATGCTCCGACGCCTCGGCATCAGCCGCATTCTCGTTGGCGGAGGATTCTTCGCCGCGATAGCCCTGCTGATCCTGGGATCGGCGGGAGACTGGAAGCTCGATTTCGCGGCCCTCCTGATCATGGGCCTCGGCTTCTACATGATGCACAACACATTTCAGGTCCAGGTGACGGAAGTAGCACCAGGAGCGCGCGCCTCGGCTGTCGCGCTCCACGCCTTCTCATTCTTCTGCGGTCAGGCGCTCGGCGTGGTCCTCATGGGGTTCGGCCTCACCCATATCGGGCTGACGGCCACGACCATGATTGCCGCCGCCGTCATCCTCGTGGTCGGCCTGAACGCCTCATTCGTGCTGAGGCGCCCGCCGCCTCAACGGGCGCGGTAAGGCGCGACTCCTTGGTCGGGCAGCCAGAGGTTCTTCGGCAATTCGCCGGTCTGCCAGAACACGTCGATGGGAATTCCGCCGCGCGGGTACCAATAACCGCCGATGCGAAGGTAGCGTGGCTCAAGCAACTCGACCAGTCGCTTGCCGATGGCCACCGTGCAATCCTCATGGAATGCGCCGTGGTTTCGGAAGCTGTGCATGTAGAGCTTTAGCGACTTCRATTCCACGAGCCACGGTCCCGGTATGTAATCGATCACGATGATCGCGAAATCGGGCTGGCCGGTCACGGGGCAGAGCGAGGTAAATTCCGGTACTGTGAAGCGGGCGAGGTAGTCCGTATCCGGGTGCGGGTTCGGCACCCGGTCGAGCTGCGCTTCCTCGGGCGTCTGGGGCAGGGCGCTTGCCTGACCGAGCTGGAGATGAGTTTCCGTCATGATATTTCACCTTGGATCGATGCTTTATCGTCTGCTCTCGTCCTTGCTCGCTTCATGATTTCGGTCAATAAGCCATTTCATGCCGTGAGGCCGCACCCGTAGCACGGGATGCATCGGTCGCTTTCAGTCTTCAGGAGCCCGTTCATGACCGCGATTATCGACGTATACGCCCGCCAGATCCTCGACAGCCGAGGCAACCCCACCGTCGAGGTGGATGTGACCTTGGAAGACGGCTCCATGGGCCGCGCGGCCGTCCCCTCCGGCGCCTCCACCGGCGCGCATGAGGCGGTCGAGCTGCGCGACGGCGACAAGTCGGTCTATCTCGGCAAGGGTGTGCTGAAGGCCATCGATGCCGTGAACAACGAGATCCTCGATGCCATCGGCGGCATGGACGCAGAAGAGCAGGTCGCCATCGACGAGACCATGATCGAGCTCGACGGCACCCCGAACAAGGCGCGTCTCGGCGCCAACGCCATTCTCGGCGTGTCGCTTGCCGTCGCCAAGGCCGCGGCCGAAGCCTCGACCCTGCCGCTCTACCGCTATGTGGGCGGCACGCAGGCCCGCGTCCTGCCGGTCCCGATGATGAACATCATCAATGGCGGCGCACATGCGGACAACCCCATCGATTTCCAGGAATTCATGATCATGCCGGTCGGCGCGCCGACCCTGTCGGAAGCCGTGCGCATGGGCGCCGAAGTATTCCACACCCTGAAGAAGGCCCTGAAGGACGCCGGTCACAACACCAATGTAGGCGACGAGGGCGGCTTCGCACCGAACCTGCCCTCCGCCGAGGCTGCCCTCGACTTCATCATGAAGTCCATCGAGCAGGCCGGCTACAAGCCCGGCAAGGACCTGGTGATCGGCCTCGATTGCGCCGCCACCGAGTTCTTCAAGAACGGCGCTTACGTCTATGAAGGCACGGGCCAGAAGCTCTCGCCGCAGCAGCAGGCCGAGTATCTCGCAAAGCTCGTTTCGGCCTACCCGATTGCCACCATCGAGGACGGCATGTCCGAGGACGATTGGGAGGGTTGGAAGGCCGTGACCGATCTCGTCGGCGGCAAGTGCCAGCTCGTGGGCGACGACCTGTTCGTCACCAACGTGGAGCGCCTCTCGCAGGGCATCAAGAAGGGCGTCGCCAACTCGCTCCTCGTGAAAGTGAACCAGATCGGCTCGCTGACAGAGACGCTGGCCGCCGTCGATATGGCCCACCGCGCCGGCTACACCACCGTGATGTCCCACCGCTCGGGCGAGACAGAAGACTCCACGATCGCCGATCTCGCGGTCGCCACGAATTGCGGTCAGATCAAAACCGGCTCGCTCGCCCGCTCCGACCGGACGGCCAAGTACAACCAGCTCATCCGCATTGAGGAAGAGCTCGGCGCCCAGGCCATCTATGCCGGCCGCGCGGCTCTGAAGGCACTGGCGTAAGATAACTACATTTCAGTTAAGGGAAGGGCTGCCGAAAGGCGGCCCTTTTCTTTTTGCTCTATCCGCTTGTCATTCCGGGGCCCGCGCAGCGAAGCCTGGAATGACAAAGGGTGGCGACCTCCTAACCCCTTTTTAACCATGCAGGGTGTACACATGCCCCATGGTGATCCGCAGACGATTGAGACGATTCCTGATTCCGCTGATGCTCTACAGCGTCTCTGCGGCCGTGGTCGGTTATTTCGTTCATCATGCCCATAGCGGCGCGCGGGGTATCGAGGCCCAGCAGAAATATGAAGCGCAAGTGGCTGAACTGACTCAGGAACTCGACGCACTGAAGACCGAGCGCACGGATTGGGAGCGTCGCATTTCCTTGCTCCGCAGTGACCAGATCGACCGCGATCTGCTCGAAGAGCGGGCGCGGGTCATGTTGGGACGTGTGCACCGCAACGATCTGGTCATCATCACCGGGCCTTAACCGGAATAGTCCGAAAGAACCGCTTAACTGAATTTCTGTTAACTCGAAATAATAACGCAGATTCAGAGCGTTGCGCGATTCATTGTGCAGCGCAAAAGATTATTTGGCCCCCTCGCTTTCCGATTCCGACTGCGCTAAAACTTTCGTCGAGGAAACCCTTCGGAGGAACCCGATGGCTGTTGCTGCCCGCAAGGCGGGTCGTGCCGGTTCTGGCACGGCTAACAAGTCCACTTCCAGCAAAGGCTCCGCGCGCGGAGCTGCGTTCAATTCTCCCCAATTCGATAAAGATCAGGATCTTTCAGCCTACGGTGACATGCTGCTGATCCGGCGCTTCGAGGAGAAGTCCGGCCAGATGTACGGCATGGGCTTGATCGGTGGTTTTTGCCACCTCTATATCGGCCAGGAAGCTGTCGTCGTCGGCATGCAGATGGCGACGAAGGACGGCGACCAGGTGATCACGGGTTATCGCGATCACGGTCACATGCTTGCCTGCGGCATGGACGCGAAAGGCGTCATGGCCGAGTTGACGGGACGCCGCGGCGGCCTGTCGAAGGGCAAGGGCGGCTCCATGCACATGTTCTCCAAGGAGAAGCATTTCTATGGCGGCCACGGCATCGTGGGCGCGCAGGTGTCGCTCGGTACCGGCATCGCCTTCGCGAACCATTATCGCGAGAACGGCAATGTCTGCCTGACATATTTCGGTGACGGCGCTGCCAACCAGGGCCAGGTCTACGAGAGCTTCAACATGGCGCAGCTGTGGAAGCTGCCCGTGGTCTACGTGATCGAGAACAACCGCTACGCCATGGGCACGGCTGTCAGCCGCGCTTCCGCGCAGACCGATTTCTCGAAGCGCGGCGTGTCCTTCGGCATTCCGGGCGAGCAGGTGGACGGCATGGATGTCCGCGCGGTTTACGCCGCCGGCCAGCGCGCCGTCGAGCACGCCCGCTCCGGTAAGGGCCCCTACATCCTCGAGATGCAGACCTACCGCTATCGCGGCCACTCCATGTCCGACCCGGCGAAGTAC
>NZ_JBFUMH010000067.1:0-26021 GCF_054049475.1 Microvirga sp. P5_D2
CAATCCGGTGGGCTTTCTGATGTGGAGCTAGATCAGAAGTGACAATTCGGCAATCTTTTCATGAACAAAGAGCATGAATTAGAACTGCCTCGTTTACTTCATACTCGTGATCCACGATAAACCATGAGTCTTCCCGATTTTCTGGCTGAAGAGCCACGTTCACACAAGAGTATCGCAGTGCCGGTTTCGCAGGGTCCCTCGCGCCCTTCCCATCCTCGCCGGCGCGATATGCTGGCCTATTTCGGCGTTTCGGTTGCCGGGCTTGCATATGCGCCTGCCGTCTGGGGCCAGACGGCTCCGACTTCCCCCTTCGCCCGCCTGGCGAACAACCAAAGCTTCGACGCCTCCGTCGTCGTCGATATCGCGCGCCAGCTCGCCCGCCGTCCCTTCGCCGCCCCGGCGAACGACCTGCCGGACGCTTTCGCGAACCTGAATTACGACCAATACATCACTATCAAGTCCCTGCGTCCGCCGATCTGGAGCACGGAAGGCCGCGGAATCTCGGTCGAGCCCCTGCATCGTGGCTTCGTGTTCAGCAACGCGGTCGATCTGTTCCTTGTCGAGGACGGGAACGTACGTCGGGTGGGCTACGACCCCGCTCAGTTCAATTTCGGCGGGATCAATGTTCCCAACAACATCCCCGATTTGGGCTACTCGGGCTTCCGCCTGATCTCGCAACAGGGTGACACCCAGGCCTTCGATTTCGCGATCATCCAAGGCGCGACGTTCTTCCGCGCGTTGGCGCGCGGCCAGAATTACGGCGCGATCAGCCGCGCCTTGACCCTCAAGCCCGCCGACGCGAAAGGTGAGGAATTCCCGACCTTCCGGGCGTTCTGGATCGAGCGTCCAGGGGTCGGCAGCAACAGCATCACGATTCACGGCGTCATGGATTCCGAATCCACGACGGGCGCGGTGCGCATGACGTTCCGTCCGGGCRACATGACCATCGTGGATGTGGAGACGACCCTCTTCCCACGCGTCAACCTGGATCACGTTGGCCTCGGCGCCATCGCCTCCACCTATTTCTATGGCCCGAACGACCGCCGCACGGCGGACGACATCCGCCCGGCCGTGTATGAATCGTCCGGCCTCCAGATGCTGAACGGCCAGGGCGAGTGGCTCTGGCGACCGCTGCATAATCCAGAAACCCTGCAGATTTCGGCCTTCGTGGACAACTCGCCCAAGGGATTCGGGCTGCTCCAGCGCGAGCGCGCCTATGAATCCTTCCAGGACGACGACCAGCGCTTCGAGCGCCGCCCGAGCCTGTGGATCGAGCCTTTGGGTGATTGGGGTCAGGGAAGCGTGCAGCTTCTCGAAATTCCCACAGACGCCGAGATCAACGACAACATTCTCACCTATTGGCGCCCGAAAGGTCCTATGGCCGCCGGCTCCGAGGTGCCTTTCGCCTATCGGCAGTACTGGGGCTGGCACTCGCCGGAGCGTCCGCCGCTCGCTACCGTCGCCGCGACTCGGGTGGGCCGGGGCTCGGCCGGGCGCCGCAGGAAGTTCACCATCGACTTTTCGGGGGATATGCTGGGTGACAATTGGCCCAAGGACCTTAAATCCGTCCTGACCGTTGGACCGGGAACGTTCCAGAACCTCAAACTTTTGCCATATCCGGAACGAAAGACGGTACGCGTCGCATTCGAGCTTGACCCGGGCAACGAAAACGCGGTTGAGATGCGTCTCATTCTTGAAGCAGGCGGAAAACCTATTAGCGAGACATGGCTGTATCGTTGGACACCGTAAGCCCAGATTCGAAACAGAACGTGGCTCCCCTCGGGCGGCCCGATTCCGTCATGCCTCCCGAGAAGCATCTGAACATGCCGACCCAGTCGCTTCGGCGCTGGTCGGAATCGGAGGAGCGAAAGCCGCTTCGGGACCACCCCAAGCTGGGAATGTATCTCGCCAGGCTTTTCGTGTTCGGTGGCGGATTGCTGCTGACCGCCTACGGTACTTACGAAATGTACCAGGTCGTGTCGGTCAGTCGCACCACCGTCCTCCAGTGGGTCCTGGTGGCACTGTTCACGGTCAACTTTTCTTGGATCGCTGTAGCGTTCACAAGCGCCCTGCTCGGCTTCTTCGCCCTGCTCCGTCCCTCCCGCCACGCCGGCCCGCTGCCGACCTCTCTTCGGGAGCGCACGGCGATCGTCATGCCGGTCTATAACGAGCAGACCGACCGGACCTATGCGGCGCTGGAAGCGATCTATGAGTCGGTCGAGGCGACGGGGCTGGGCCAGCACTTCGATTACTTCATCCTCTCGGACACGACGAACCCGGATGCCTGGGTGGCCGAAGAACGCGCATTCCTTGCCTTAAGGGAGCGCCTGGGCCCCAACGCACGCTTCTATTATCGCCACCGCGCGAAGAACTATCACCGCAAGGCCGGCAACATCGCGGATTTCGTGTCGCGCTGGGGCGGGCATTACGAGCACATGCTCGTTCTCGACGCGGACAGCCTCATGACCGGCGAGTGCATCGCGCGCCTCGCGGTCGCCATGGAGGCGGACCCGGATGCCGGCATCATCCAGTCGCTGCCGCTGATCATCAACCGCAACACCCTCTTCGCGCGTCTCCAGCAATATGCCGCCCGCGTGACCGGGCCGGTGATTGCCATGGGTCTTTCCGTCTGGATGGGCCGCGACGGCAATTACTGGGGCCACAACGCGATCATCCGCACCAAGGCCTTCGCCGACCACGCAGGCCTGCCGGATTTGAAGGGCAAGCCGCCCTTCGGTGGCCACATCCTGAGCCACGATTTCGTAGAGGCCGCCCTGGTGCGCCGCGCCGGGTGGGCGGTCTACATGCTGCCGGATCTCGGCGGTTCCTATGAGGAAAGCCCACCCTCCCTCATCGACCTGTCGGCCCGCGACCGGCGCTGGTGCCAGGGCAACCTGCAGCACATGCGCGTCGTCAACGCCAAGGGCTTCAAGATTCCTACGCGGCAGCACTTCGCGACGGGCATCATGTCCTATCTCGCGTCGCCCTTCTGGCTGTTCCAGCTGATCGTCGGTATCGCGCTGGTGCTGCAGACGACCTACATCCGGCCGGAATATTTCTCCCGCGACTTCCGGCTCTACCCGATCTGGCCGCGCTTCGACCCCGAGCGCGCGTTGACGCTGTTCGCCGTGACCATGGGCATCCTGCTCGCGCCGAAGCTGTTCGGCCTGATTCTTATGCTTATCAAGGGCCATGATCGCCGGGCCTCCGGCGGCGGCATCCGCCTCATCATTTCGTCCTTGCTCGAGATCATCCTCTCGGCGCTCGTGGCTCCGATCCTGATGCTGATCCAGTCCGGCTCGGTCTTCCAGATTCTGCTCGGACGTGACACGGGCTGGCAGCCGCAACGGCGCGACGACGGTTCGATTCCGCTCAAGGATATCGTGCGGCGTCACAGGGCCCATACGGTGCTGGGCATCCTTGCGGGTCTCTCGGCCTTCATGATCGCGACCTCGCTGTTCCTGTGGATGTCACCCACCATCCTCGGCCTTCTGCTGGCGATCCCGCTTTCCTGGCTCAGCGGCCAGCTCGGCGCGGGCCTAGCCCTTAAGCGGCTCGGACTGCTCATGACGCCCGAGGAGAAGCAGCCCCCGGCCATCGCCACGCGGGCGAACGAGCTTCAGGCACGCAACGCCGCCTTCGGCTACGACGACGAGGATAGCCTGCGGGCGCTCTATGCCGATGCGGCCTTGCGCGAGCGGCATCTCGAAATGCTGCCGCCGGTGACTCCCCGCAAGCGCGGCGTGATCGAGACGGAGCGGGCATTGGCTGAGGCCAAGCTCGTGGATGCCGAAACCATCGACGATGCGATTGCCTGGCTGCACCCGAAGGAGCGGATGGTCGTTCTTCACGACCGGGCACTCCTCAACATGCTCGTGCACCTGAAGGCCAAACCGGCAGACGCGGAAGCGGCCGAGTAGGAAACTTCACGCAACCGGGGCCGAGGCCCCGGTTTTTTGTTGGACCGACGCAGCGGTCTTTTCCGCATCGCCCGCGATTTCGCTCAGCACCCAATCCCGAAAAGCCTGGATCTTCGCGGAGCGCTTGCGCGCTTTTGGATAGACCAGCCAATATCCCTGATCGGTGGCCGCCAGGATGTTGAAGGGCTGGACGAGGCGTCCGGCGGCAAGATCTGACGGGAAGAAATTGGGATTCACCAGCGCAAATCCCTGCCCTGCCATGGCCGCCATGCCCTCGAATTGCTGCACGCCGAGGGAGTTGTCAGGCCGGCGCGACAGGTCGAGATCGTGGATGCCCGCAGCGGCAAACCAATCCCGCCACCAGGGATCGTTTGGCGAGATGATCGGGAATTTCAGGATATCCAGCGGCTCTTGGAGGACATGACCTCGGATGAGATCAGGACTGCAGACCGGCGTGAATCTATTGGGAAACAGCAGATGCGCCTCAAGCCCCGGCCAATCTCCCGAGCCGCTCCTGATTCCCATATCGAACTCGCTCTTGGCGAAGTCGACGATCTGCTGGTCGACGGAGACCTGCACGGCGATGTTGGGAAACAGCTGCTGGAAACGCCCGAGGCGCGGAATCAGCCAATTCGACGCAAAGGTGCTCAAGGTGGTCAGCGAAATGACGGATTGAACAATCTCTTCGATTCCGTCGAAGGCCGCCCGTAGAGKTTCGAAGGCCTTGGTCACCGCAGGCGCCAGCTGCTGCCCCTTCGCGGTCAGCGAAACCTGACGCGGCATGCGGATGAACAGAGGGGCTCCGACACGGTCCTCCAGCATCTTGATCTGGTAGCTCACGGCAGCCTGGGTCATGCCCAGTTCCTCCGCCGCGCGGGTGAAGCTCTGATGGCGCGCGGCGGCCTCGAAGACCCTGACGGCGCTCATGGGCGGAAGCTTGGACGGTACTTTGGGCATGGCTGATCCATAAGGCTGCCTTATGCCAGCCTCCTGGCTTTCACTTTGTCAAGTTCGGCCTGCGGGAGCACATTATTCCCATAGACGATGGAGCTGTTCCTCCCTCGCCATTCAGAAAATCAGTAGGCTGTCATGAAATACAATGAATCTCGCCGCCCCGGCGGCATCGAGAGCGCTTGGCTGCGTCTGAAGCTCTGGCTCCACCCGGTGGTCCCGCACAGAACCACTGCGTTCCTCGACACGGGTGACCTCTCCGAGTATTTGCGCCGCGATATCGGGATGCCCGATCCGGTGCGCTATGCCGATTGGAAGTCACTCCGCGAGAATGGCTGGTACAGCCCCTCAGGTGACTAGGCGGCTGGGCTTGAGCTCGCCGCTCTGCTCCAGCAGCGAATGGCCGGTCGAGGCGATATGCGCCTCGATGCGCTTGAGATCGCGCACGATGTCGAGCTGAAGCGCGCTGGTATCGCCCACCGTCTTGCCGGAGCGGATCTGCTCCAGATGCTTCTGGGTGACGGCGCGTTCGAGATCGCGGAACCGCTCCTTCTCGGAAACGAGTCGGCGGGCCGAGCCGATATCCTGGAACATCAGCACCGAGGCCGCGAGCTGGAGATGCTCCAGCAGCTTCGCGTGCATGCTGATAATGTCCTCCAGGCTGTCCTTGGGCAAGCGTAGGTGGTTCTTGATGCGCTTGGCGGCAAGCTCCATCAGGTTCTTGTCGATGATGTCGCCGATATGTTCGAGATTGATGGCGAAGGTGAGGATATCCGACAGGCGCCTCGCTTCCGCCTCGCTCAAGGCCTCGTGGTTGATCGAGCTCAGATAGCGGCGGATCGCGCTGTAGAGACGGTCCACCACGTCGTCCGTGCGGCTGACCTCGGCGACGCGGCTGATATCGTCCTCGCGGAACAGATCCTGCGAGCTGCGGAGCATGATCTCCACGGTATCCGACATGCGCAAAACTTCGCGGGCCGCATTGGAGAGCGCGACGGACGGCGTGTCGAGCGCATCCTTGTCGAGATATTGCGGCATGCCGGGATCGGAAGCCCGCAGCTTCTCGGGGAACGCCTTCAGCAGCAGGGTCGCGATCCAGGGCAGCGGCAGGATGAAGACAGCTGCGATCACGATATTGAAGAGTGTATGGAAGTTCGCCGCCAATCGCGCAGGATGGGGATCGAACATCGCCATATATTTCAGCACGGGATCGATGAGCGGCAACGCAATCGCGCAGCCGATCACGCGCATGGCGAGATTGCCGAACGGCACGCGGAACTTCGCTGGGTCRCCGCCCATGCCTTCCAGCATCGGATTGACCGCGCTTCCGAGATTGGCGCCGAGCACCATGACGAGAGCCGCGTGCGGATCGATGACGCCTGCCGTCGCGAGCGACATGATGAACAGCATCGCCGCGACGCTGGAATGCGCCATCCAGGCAAAGATGCCTGCGAGTAGCACCAGGATCAGCGGATCGGGCGCGATGACTGCGAGCAGATTCTTCAGGACCTCCGACGATTCGATGGGATGGATCGTCTCGCTCAAGAGATGAAGCGATAGCAGCATCAAGCCCAGGCCGATGGCTACGCGCCCCAGATCCTTCACGCGGCTCGACGAACCGCGCTTGTAGGCGATGTAGCCGCAGAAAATCAGGAACGGAAAAATCAGGGTGATGTCGAAGGACAGCACCTGGACGATGAGGGTCGTGCCCACATTCGCGCCCAGCATCACCGCAAGCGCAGGCACCATGTCCACCGCGCCGCCCGCCGTGAAGGACGCGACCATCAAAGCCGTCGCGGTGCTGCTCTGGAGAACCGTCGTCACGCCGACACCGGCCAGGAAGGCGCGAAGGCGCGTGCGGAGACCGACGCCGAGGATCCAACGCAGATCGCTGCCGAACGCGCGCTGCACTCCGCTATTGACCATGTTGATGCCCCACAGAAGCAGGGCAATCTCACCCATCAGGTGAATCAGGACGGTGGTCGCGGACATCGATTCCTCTAGGAGACTTAGTACGGCGTAAACGCTCTGATTAATCCTGTTGCATTGGTACGGCAATCAGGTTGCCGGCTAATAATGCATGGAATCAGAAAAAATCCATCGCTCTCAGCCCCTTTCAGTAAGTGAAACACTCCTTACCCCTCCGTCTGGAGAGGATTCGACGCGCCGAGGAAGGCTGTGGCGCTGCCCATCCTAGAGGCGCGGAGGCGCTGAAATCGACAGCTTGGCAACGGTCAAACTGGGCAAAAGGAGTATAACCGCCACGGTTGGTAAGTGGAATCTTCCTGCCTCATGCATACGTTCCTGGACGTAATATCGCCTTTTCATATCGTATTCGTGCCATTTCATCGCCATACATATGGCAATAGAAGGATAAAACACCGATTTTCTCTAAATATTAGACCGCATCTGATATAGAAAGCAGAATATCATCCCTTCGGATATGCGGAAATTTTGCCGTATTCGACTTGCCCCAAGGCAACGTAAGTCGCTCGCGAGATCGTGAGCCCTTTTGACTACCCCATTCGCATGCCTTGTATGTCCGTAAGGACCTCTGCTCTTTTCCAGAGGCAACAGATAGGCATGTATGGCTCTATAAGGCCAAGATCGGAGACGGTCCCAGTGCTGGCAGAAAACGCGTCCCCAGTTAGTATGCGAGGAACCGAGATGGGTTTGGATGATCCATTTCCAATCGAGAAATGCTCCGGCCGTGTCAGAGGTGCGGTCCTCGCGGAATTTCAGGGACGATGTCCAACGATACGGGAGGTCGCCAGCATCTCGGATGCGCAATGGCTCACAGTTCCCAATATCGGGCCGACGACCCTTGAGGAGATCCGCCGGTTCATCGCGGAAACGCCCGTGGAAGAGCGCCTTCAGAGCCTGCCGATCATGGGCGATGGGGAACTTCTATCTCGGTTGCAGCGCGTTCAGCGGGAGTTGAACATCATCGCCGCCGCCATCAAGGCACGGGTCTCCGTCTYGCCCTACAAAAGAGATCAGGGAAACGAATCGCCATAAGCGTTGCCTGCGCACCTCCCTGCCCTCGAAGCGGATCGCCCGATCCGTCATGGGCAAAGCACGGTCTTGGTAGATCAGGGAGGCGACCCGAACTTCTCTCGCCGAAAATCGCTCAAACGATAAAGGACAAAACCGCGCGGGTGCCGGTGTGCTGCTGGTCGAACTCGATGGCCGATTTCAGGTTGGCCGCCATCGCCTTGACGATCTTGGTGCCCAATCCGCTGCCCTGAACCTTGCCGATCCCCTTCCAGCCCACGCCGTCATCCTCGACGGACAAGCGGATCTTCTCGCCCGCGGCCGAAAGCGTGACCCGGATGTCGCCCGAGGAGCCTTCCGGATAAGCATATTTGAACGCGTTCGTGACGAGTTCCGTCACGATCACGCCCACGGAGACGGCCTTGTCGGTCGGGATCGGGATTGCTTCCGCCAGCAGGGAGATCCTGTGCTCGCGGCCGGCGGCGTGCATTGCGCCTTCCAGTTCCTCCACGAGGCCTTCGAGATAGGTATCCATCTCGACGAAGCGAACGTCATTCGAGGTGTAGAGACGGCGATGAATCTGCGCGATGGCGGCGATGCGGCTCTGCGTCTCCGTCAGCGTATCCTGGACGATAGGGTCCTGCGTGATGGCGCGTTTTTGCATCGCGACAAGGGAGGCCACGAGCTGCAGGCTGTTGGCCACGCGATGGTTCACCTCGCGCAGCAGCATCTCGGCCCGCTCGCGCGCCTGGCGTACCTCACGCTCCGCCTCTTCCTTCTCCCGCCGAAGCCGCGCGGCTTCGAGCGCCTGTTCGGCGGCCGAGCGAAGAAGATCGAGAAAAACCCCGCCCACATCCTTGATGACGTAATCCGCCGCGCCCGCTTTCAGAGCTGCGACCGCGATGCGCCCTTCATCGGCGCCCGTGACGTAGACGACGGGCGGCGGATCACCCAGGGCCTGGATGTCGGCGAGAACCTCAAGCCCTTCCTTGCCGGGCATGAAATGGTCGAGGGCGATGATGTCGAATTCGGACGCGGAGAGTCGTTCCATGCCCTCGACGCCGCTCAGGGCATGTGAGACCTCGAAGCCGTGGCGGGCGAGCGAGCGCTCAACCAGCCGCCCGAGACCGGCATCGTCGTCGATATAGAGGAGGCGGATGGGCTGAATCTGGCTCACAACGCTTCGGGAACTTGAATGACGGACAGGAAGAGGCCGAGTTGACGGATGGCCTGGGAGAACGACTCGTACTCGACAGGCTTCGTGATGTAGACGTTGGCGCCGAGATCGTAACAGCGCTGCACCTCGCGCTGGTCGTCCGTAGTCGTCAGGACGACGACGGGCGCACGCCTGAGGTTCTCGTCGCTTTTCAACTTCGCCAGGATATCGACGCCGTTCATGTCCGGCAGGTTCAAATCGAGCAGCACCAGAAACGGACCGGCAGTGCGCACCTCCTCGCTGAACATGTGCGCCAGGGCCGCCGTTCCATTCGGGAAGGCGCGGATTTCATTGCACACGCCGGCACGGCGAATGTTCTTTTCGATCAGGCGCGCATGTCCCTCGTCGTCTTCGATCATGATGATGGTGACAGCTTGCTGCTGGGGCATCTTATGCGGCCTCTGAACTCATGCTGATATATTTGGGTAGGACGACCGTGAAGGTCGAGCCCTCGCCCAGCCGCGAGGACACGGAGATCGTTCCGCCGAGCCTTCGCACGAGCGCGCGCACATGCGCAAGTCCAATTCCTTCGCCCTGCTGGTCCTGAATTCCGGAGCGCCGGAACAGGTCGAAAATCCGCTCGAAGTCCTTCGGGTCGATCCCTCGCCCGTTATCCTCGACCTCGTAGCGGACGACGCCGCCGGTCTCCTGACCGCGGATCATGATCCTGCCCGTCCGCTCGGGACTCACGTACTTAACCGCGTTGTCGATGAGGTTGCCGAAGACCTGTTCGACCGCCAGACGATCGCTGACCAGATCCGGCATGGCTTCGATCACGAGTTCAACATTCCGCTCCTGCAGCTGATGCGCCATGCTTTGACGCTGAGCATTGAGAAGCTGCCTCATGCTGATCGGCTCCGGCGCTAGGACCCGTCGCCCTTCGCGGGAGAGCTTCAGAATGGCGTTGATCAGCTTGTCCATCTTCACGGTCGAGGACCGGATGAAGCCGATCGCCTCGGCCAGGTCGCTTTCGACCACCTCGCGGGTTGTGGGCGTGATCAGCTCCGGATGCGATTGGGACACCCTGGCATAGAACTGCTCCAGCTCCTCTTGGGCGCTTTCGAGCTCGCTCGTGAAGCCCATGACATTGACCAGGGGCGCGCGCAGGTCGTGGCTCACGATATAGGCGAAGCGCTGGATCTCCTCGTTCGCGGCATCAAGCTCCGACACACGCTCGGACAGGATGGCCGCAAGGCGGCGGGTCTCGCCCTCGGACTGAATCGCCTGCTCGCGGCTCTCATGAAGCGCGTCACGCATCTGGCGGAGTTCATGAATGTCGGTGCAGGTGCCGTACCAGCGGGTGATCCGCCCCTGCTCGTCGCGGGTGGGCTGGGCACGTCCCAGCACCCAGCGATACTGGCCCGAGCGATGCCGCAGCCGGTATTCGATGTGATAGGGTTGGCCTGTGTCCAGAGAATGCTTCCAGACCTCCCAAGCTCTTTCCCGGTCATCGGGGTGGAACATGCCGCTCCATGTTTCGCCATCGGTCGAGCCGCTCGGCACCCCAGTATATTCGTACCAGCGCTCGTTATAGTAATCGTGGAAGCCGTCAGGCCGCGTCGCCCAGATCATCTGGTCGATGGAGTTCGCGGTGGCGCGGAAACGCTCTTCGCTCTCCCTCAGCGCCTGCTCCACCTTACGCGTCTCCGTGATATCCACGTTGACCCCGATCATGCCGAGGAATTCGCCTGAGGGGCCGAAACGCGGCTGGGCGTTGGTCTGGACAATGCGGTACTCGCCATCAGCCCGCCGGAAGCGCGCCTCGACCATGAACGGCTCATGCTTCTCCATCGCCGTGGAGAAGGGCATGGTCATGGTCTCGAAATCGTCAGGATGCACCGTGGACGCCCAGGTGAAATCCCTGATGCCATTCTCATCGACGCCCCAAAACTCCCGCTGCATACGGTTGAGATAAACGCAGCCCCCGGATTGATCGCCCATCCAGAGCATCACGGGAGCGCTCTCAGCCACGAGCTTGAACCGCTGCTCGCTCTCGCGCAAAGCCGTCTCTGCGCGCTTCTGCTCGGTGACGTCGTGGCCCTGCACGAAGATGCCGGAGACAGAGCCGTCATGACTGAAGATCGGCTGGTAGATGAAATCGAGGAAACGCTCCTCGGGCCCATCGTTCAGGTTCATTCTGAGGTGGATGCGCACGCTCCGGCCGACGAAGGGCTCACCGCTGTTGTAGACGCCATCGAGAAGATCAATGAAGCCCTGCCCCACCACTTCCGGCAACGCCTCGCGAACCGGCTTGCCGATGAGTTCGGATCGGCCCACCAACGTGCGATAGGCGGCATTCGCAAGCGTGAAGACGTGGTCGGGGCCGCTGAGCGCCGCGACGAAGCCCGGTGCCTGCTCGAATATTTCCCGCAGGTGCTGCCTCTCCTTGTTCAGCGATTGGTTGACCTCCTGCACCGCCTTGGCGCGGCGGAACAGGTCGGTTTCGATGAGCGCGGAAGGGCCGGAGGATATCACCGTCGATTTCGCCAGCATGCGCAGGCGATGAAGCTCGGTGACATCCACCGTGTGCTGCAGAATGGAAACCAGCTCGCCCTTTTCATCGAAGAGCGGCGTGTGCGTGGCGCTCCAGAACCTTTCCTCGAGTCCCTGCCCGTCCGGCAGCGGGATCGCATACTCGATGATCGGAAGGTGATCCGTCACCCTCTCTCGAATGACTCGCGAGAACGAGTCCCTGAGCTGTCTGTAGCTGTCTGAATCCGGGTCGCTGGGGAAGGCATCGAACATGTTGCGCCCGATCAGATCCTCCCGCTTCCTCATGGTGACCTGAAGATAGGCCTCGTTCATCCCCATGATTACAAGCGTAGGATTGAGCAGCACATACGGATTGGGAGACGCGCGGAAAAGAGCCTCGAAGTTGATGGATTTCAATGGTTTGTGCCGGACCTTCGCCAGCTCCCCTTATTATTGCAGCAACACGCTTTCCCTTAATTTAGAACAGGTCGAACAAGACGCCATACACATAGTTTAAACAGTTTGGTGGTGTGGCGTCTCGGTCACGGGGAGAAAAGCCCCCGATTGCAGGGTCTTAAGGAGACCGAGGCGCGATCCTAGACGTCATATCGAATCCTGACGAGGGAGGCCGCCTCGCACGCCTTCGCCCGAGCCTCATCGACCGTCTTGCCCGCCGCCAGAGCCACGCCCATGCGCCGATAGGGGCGCGTCGTCGGTTTGGCAAAGAGCCGGACTTCGACATCGCCCTCGCGCGACCCGAGCGCCAGCGCATCGGCGAGCCCTTCGATGATGAACTTATCGGACTCCCGATTCGCCAGAATGACAGCCGAGGCCGTCGGTCCGTGCAGGCGGATTTCGGGGATCGGCAGGCCGAGAACGGCACGCGCGTGCAGGTCGAACTCCGACAGGTTCTGGGATAGGAGAGTCACCAGACCCGTATCGTGCGGCCGGGGCGACAGTTCGGAGAAGATCACCTCGTCCTTGGTCACGAAGAACTCGACGCCGAAAATTCCGTAGCCACCAAGATTGTCGACGACCTTCTTCGCCATGTCCTGCGCATCGGTCAGCAGCTTGTCGGTCATCGGAGTCGGCTGCCAGGATTCCTGGTAGTCGCCGCGCTCCTGCCGGTGCCCGATGGGCGCGCAATAGGAAACGCCGTCGCGGCCGCGGATCGTCAGGAGCGTGATTTCATATTCGAAGGCAACGAACTCCTCGACGATCACCTTGCGCCGGTCGCCGCGCATGTTGGCCACCGCATATTCCCAGGCCTTCTCCAGCTCCTCCACGGAATGGACCGTGCTCTGCCCCTTGCCGGAAGAGGACATGACCGGCTTGATCACACAGGGAAACCCCGTGTGCTCGGCTCCAGCTTTCACCTCATCCAGGCTCTCCGCATAGCGGTATTTGGACGTGCGCAGCCCGAGTTCGGCGGCGGCAACCTCGCGGATGCGGTCCCGGTTCATGGTGAGCGACGCCGCGCGGGCGGACGGGACGACGGTGAAGCCCTTGTCCTCGAATTCCTGCAGCACTTCAGTGCGGATCGCCTCGACCTCGGGAACGATGAAATCCGGCCGGTGCTTCTCGATGGCGGCCCGCAGGGCATCGGCGTCGAGCATGGAGAAGACCTCCACCTCGTCGGCCATCTGCATGGCCGGAGCCTGGGCATAGGAATCGCAGGCCACCACATGGCACCCGTAGCGTTTCGCGGAGATCACGAATTCCTTGCCGAGTTCGCCCGAGCCCAGGAGGAGGATTTTGGCTGTAAACACCGGGACGCCTTTCCATGTTTCTGCGGGAACGTTGTGGCCGCGACACCTCTTAAGAGAGGTGAAACGGCTTGAAAACGCCCTTATGCGCGTTCGTTTGTTGGGACAACGTCAATTAGGTTCAATGCACGGCAGGCAATCGGGAATGTCCCCTCCCGTGAGGCCCTGAACGTCTTCAACTTGCGTTCAGCGCATCCCTGCTGTCTCGCTTGTGCATTGCACAAACTCAAGACTCATACGTTATGGGGGTGCACAGGAGAAGCGGAATGCTTGGAACAAAGAAAAAGCCGACCCCTCAGGGCCGCCGCGTCACGCGCGTCGAGCCCCCGGCGCTCGATGAGGCCATCATCGCAGCGCAGGGCCTGACCGATGACATCGAAGGCCAGATTGAGATCGCCGCTCAGCYCATGGGCATGTCCGAGGATGAGGTCCGTCCTGTTGTCCTGCAATCGGCCGCGCAGACGCGCCGTCCCGAGCGCGCGCACAGCATCGAGCGTGCCGATGGCGCCAAGGTCGTCGTCGTGGAGCGCCGCCGCCCTCGCCTCATGGCGCGCTGATCAGGCATTTCGACTCCCATGGGTCCGTGCTGGCGGGTTCTCTGTCTATCCATGGGGATATAAGTTATCATTGCAGAATAATTTTCTTTGAGACATCCGAATGGTCAAAGGCATCGTCCTTGCTTTCCTTGCCTTTGCGGTCTTTGCCTGGGGCGATGCGGTGGTGAAGACCATCGGCCATGATCTCGACCCCTTCGAGGTGACCTTCTTCGGCTATCTCATTCCCCTTGCGCTCTCTCCCGCCTTCATGAAGCCGGGCGACAAGCTCCAGGATCTCGTCCGTTGGAACCGCCCCTGGCTGATGACGCTGCGCGTGTTCTTCATCGCCGTCACGACGCCTTTGAGCGTCATGGCCTTCACGAGCCTGCCTTTCGCCGAGGCCTTCGCGCTGCTCTTCCTCATGCCGAGCCTCGTGACGGTGCTGTCCATCTTCGTGCTGAAGGAAAAGGTGCGCTGGCGACGCGGGCTTGCGGTCTGTGCCGCCTTCATCGGCGTTCTCATCATCGTTCGCCCCGGGTTCAAGGAGCTTCTGCCCGGCCACCTCGCGGCCATTGCCGGCGCGCTCTGCGCGGCAGGCGGCGTGATCATGGGGAGGATGATCGGCACGACGGAAAAGCGCTATGCGCTCATCGGCAGCGTGTTTCTCGGCACCACGATCATCGCGGGCATTCTGATGATCCCCGGTTTCTTCTGGCCCAATCTGAATCAATGGATTCTGCTTCTGGCCTTCGCCGCGACAGCCTTCGTCGCCCAAGCGCTTTTCATCGTCGCTACCACCTACGCGCCGGCGGATCGCATCGGCGCTGCCCAATACAGCCAGATCCTGTGGGCTCTCGCCATCGGCGCGCTGTTCTTCGATGAATGGCCCGATGCGCTCGCTCTCGTGGGCATCGCCATCGTTGTCGGGGCGGGCCTGTTCATCTTCGCGCGGGAACAGACCCTCAAGAAGGATACGTCGCAGCCCGTCTCGGCCATCGTGCCGGAGCCATCGACCGCCGGCGCGGATTAGCCCGGACCTACCACCATAAACCGGCATTGTCGGCGGAGAACGTGCCGAAGGTGCCATGCGCATAGATTAACGGCTTTGCCGCATTGCGCGATGCAATGCCCTCGACCGCGCCGAAGAACACGCTGTGCGTGGACATCTTCACCACTTCGGTTACGGTGCAGTCGAAGCTCGCGAGTGCGGTTTCCAGAACCGGCGCGCCGGTCACGAGTGGCGCCCATGAGCCCAGAGAGAACCGCTCCTCGCGCTTGACCCCATCCTGCCCGGAAAAGCCCCGCGCGATGCGGTCGTGATCGCTGGCGAGGAGATTCACCGAGAACCGGCCGCTTTCCTGAATCGGATCGTGAGCGCTCGCGGTGGAGTTGATGCAGATCAGGATTGTCGGCGGATCCGCCGAGACCGAGCAGACCGCCGTCGCGGCAAGACCCGCGCGGACGCCTTCATGTTCCGTGGCGATGATGCTGACGCCGCCTGCCAGATGGCGCATCGCCTGCTTGAACTCAGTCGGTGATGTCATGACCCCTCGCAGCGGCCGGTTATTCAGCCGCATCGATGTTCTGCGCCCCATGGCGGTGGGCTGCGCCAGGATGGTTGTCCGGCAGATGCGCATGACCTGCACCGAACAATTTCTCGCGCAGCGTGCCCGCCTCGTAATCACGCTTGTAGATGCCCCGCTCCTGCAGGATCGGCACCACGAGATCGACGAAGTCCTCCAGCGTCTCCGGTGTCACCACCCGACTGATGTTGAAACCATCGACACCGGTCTCCTCCACCCAGGACTGCAACTCGTCCGCGATCTCCTCGGCCGAGCCGACGAGCGGCGGATTGCGTGCGCCGAGACCCTTCTCGCCGAAGATTTTGCGCAGGGTCCAGACCTGCGAGCTGTCGCGGGTGAAGGCTTCGAGCATGGAGGCCATGGCGTTGGACTTCTGGTATTGCAGCGGCTCGTCGAGATCCTGCTTCGAGAAGTCGATTCCGACCGTGCTCGAGAAATGCGCCAGCGCGCCCTCTGCGCTCGCATAGCGGTGGTATTCCTCGTACTTCTCCTCCGCCTCCTTGCGCGTGCGGCCGACGACGATGGCGCGCCCGAGGAAGAACTTCACGCCTTCCGGATCCCGCCCCTGCTTCGCGGCGATATCGCGAACATCCTGCACCGCCTTTCGGGTATGATCCTTGCTCGGACCATAAAGGAACACGCATTCCGCGTGGCTTGCCGCGAAGTCCTTGCCGCGCGCGGAGGCTCCCGCCTGATAAAGAACCGGCGTGCGCTGTGGCGACGGCTCTGAGAGGTGGACACCGTCCATGCGGTAGTGCCGGCCTGCATGCTGCACCCGGTGCACCTTGTTCGGATCGGCATAGATCCTGCGCTCACGGTCGCGCAGGACCGCGTCGTTCTCCCAGCTGCCTTCCCAGAGCTTGTAGACCACCTCCATGAACTCGTCGGCGACGTCGTAGCGGTCGTCATGCTCGCGCTGCGCGTCGTAGCCCATGGCCTTGGCGGCGCTGTCGAGATAGCCGGTSACGATGTTCCAGCCGATRCGKCCGYCGGTGAGGTGATCGAGCGTCGACATSCGGCGSGCGAAGAGATAGGGCGTCTCGTAGGTCAGGTTGCAGGTCACGCCGAACCCGATGTGCTTGGTCGCGGCCGCCATGACTGGGACCACGAGCAGCGGATCGTTCACCGGCACCTGCACCGCGTTCTCGATAGATGGTGCGGGTCCACCCTTATAGACGTCGTAGACACCCACGATATCGGCCAGGAAGATACCGTCGAACAAACCGCGTTCGGCCGTGCGTGCGAGGTTCTGCCAGTACTCGATGGTGTTATAGGCAGTCGAACGGTCCCGAGGGTGTGTCCAGAGGCCGTGCTGGATGTGGCCGACGCAGTTCATATCGAACGCATTGAGCCTAATCTGCTTTTTCATCGGAACCTTCACTGTTCGGCGGTCGCTTTCTATGGTTCCTTATAAAGAACAGGTTCCGCGATTGTAAAGCGCCTTGAAACTGGTTGAGCCGAGTCGAACCGCCCACGTTTCACCATATAAAACGCCAAAAGCGGCCGCGTGTCGTTGCGTTAGACCTATGTCTAAACGTCGTTCTTTTTTTCGAACGTGTACTTGACATAGAACGCTCTCGATCACCAAAGTCGCTTCAATCCAACGACACCGCCTATCGGAGAACCCTATGTTGAAGCGCTTGCTTGCGGCCTCGTGCCTGTCTCTCCTCAGCCTTTCCGCCATGGCCGAGACGATCAAGGTCGGCACGACAGCCGGCCCCTTCGCCGAGGTTCTCGACGTGGCCAAGGCCAATGCGGCGCGCGATGGCCTGACCATCGAGACCATCGAGTTCAGCGATTTCGTCGGCCCGAACGCGGCGCTCGCCGCCGGCGATCTGAATGCGAATTCCTTCCAGCATAGGCCATTCCTCCAAGCCCAGATCGATGCGCAAGGGTTCGACCTCGTTCCTGTCGGCAAGACTATACTCGTGCCCATCGCCTTCTATTCGAAGCGCTACAAGACGGTGAGCGATATCCCCACGGGAGCGACCATCGCGATTCCCAACGACCCGGCCAATGAGGCCAGGACGCTCCTGCTTCTGGAGACGACGGGCCTGATCAAGCTGAAGCCCAATGTGGGCTTCAAGGCCACACCCTTCGACATCGTCGAGAACCCCAAGAATATCAAATTCATCGAGCTGGAAGCAGCCCAGCTCGCCCGCTCGCTGGATGACGTCCACGCCGCCGCGGTGAACACCAACTACGCGCTTCAGGCAGGCCTCAACCCGCTTGAATCCCTCGTGCGGGAGGGCCCGCAGTCCCGGTACATCTGCGAGGTCGTCGTGCGCCGCCAAGACGTCGACAAGCCATGGGTCAAGAAGCTCGTCGCCGCCTTCCAGCACGACAACGTGAAGGAATTCATCGACAAGCGCTTCAAGGGAGCCGTGATCGCGGGCTGGTAGCGCATCTGCTTTGGGAGCAGAGGGTCGCAGGCTTAAATCTTATCGTCGGCTTTCACGCGCCCAGCAGTCGGCTTTACGTAAATCAGCGGGATATGCGGAAGCGGCGGCTTCTCGATAATGATCGTGTCGCCGGGCTTCACTTCTCCACCCTTGAGCACGATGCTCATGACGCCGGCCTTGCGGACCAGCCCCGCAGGCTGGCGCTCGACGAGATGCTGAACAAGCCCAGGCTGAAACTTTTCGATCTGGACACAGGGGTTACGGAGACCGGTCAGCTCGATGACCGCCTCCGGGCCAAGCCTCAACCTCGTGCCGGTTGGCAGCGCTAGAAGATCCACACCTTTCGTGGAGATGTTTTCTCCAAGGTCGCCAGGGCGGACGATGTGGCCCTTGGTGCCCACATGCTCCAGCGTCTCCGACTGGATGAGGTGGACCTGCCGCAGATTCGGAATCTGCCCGAAGCGCCTCATGTGAAAGCGGTGCCGATCCGTCGAACCGGCGTGCACATCACCTTCGACGCCCCAATTCTCAATCAGGCGAATGACGTCCTTGGGGACTTTGCTGAATGCATGTCGGCCGTTGGCATGCACGGAGAGCACGATGGGTGGAGGATTAGTCTTAGTCATTGTGCCAACTACCAACTGCCCCCTGCCTCCACTCAGTTTATCAGCAGCGGAAGCAAATTTGCTCGCCCACATATGTACGCTCAGGCCCAACCACTCATTTCCTCAAACAGTCAACGAAGTTGGATTGAGGCAGCCGCCGCCACCCTTTCTTTTAGGATTCGAGAAAAGAAGCCGGTGCGATACAAATGGACTGGGATCGATTAAGACTGTCTCACGTTGACAATCCCCATCTCAGTTAGAGTGAATAGATGTTCCCTTCTTGGATCCGGTTAAGCATTGAGACCGCAATGCTTGGGCTTGAGGCCCAAAGCGTGGTCTGGACTCGCATGTCGCAGATGGCGCTGGGCCAAGGATCACCAGCCGAAAACCTCCGAATGGTTACAGAGAAGATGGCAGCCTTCGGCGAAGCGGCCACCACCGTAGCCATGGGTGGCACGGCCCATAAAGTGGTCAGGGGATATCGCAGGAGGGTCAGAGCGAATATCAAGCGCCTTGGCTGAATGGGAAGGCGCAAGCGGGCTAAGCCCATATAATTATTGGCGACCCCTGCAGGGCTCGAACCTGCGACCTATTGCTTAGAAGGCAATTGCTCTATCCAGCTGAGCTAAGGGGCCGTCGGGCGCGAGGCCTGAAAATCAGTGCGTCCAGGGACCGACGCGATTGAATTTGAAATTGTCCGAGTAAGCCATGGTCCGCCGCTTCACTTCGTGCGGCTCCTCCACGCGGTAGGCAATGCCTTCGCGCTCGGCATAGGCCATCGCCTCTTCCTTGGTGTCGAACCACAGGCGCAGCTGCTGGCGGGTATCGCCCGAGCTGGTCCAGCCCATGAGCGGCTCAATCTCGCGCGGCTTGTCCTGATCGAACTCCAGGAGCCATTGCTTGGTCCGGGCCATGCCGGACTGCATTGCGGATTTGGCGGGCTTAAAAATCCGTGCGGGCATCGATTTCGGCACTCTCTCCAAGACGTGGTCGGTGGATGGTCGGGGCGGCAGGATTTGAACCCGCGACCCTCTGCTCCCAAAGCAGATGCGCTACCAGACTGCGCTACACCCCGCCTCTCGGCACCGGCCAGGCTTTTCGCTATCACGGACCCCTGGCTTCAGCAAGCGCCAGGAATGTCCAAGCACAAGAACTCTACCGCTTGAATAGCGGATGCTCGATCCGGTCCCCGGGCTTGATCCCCAGGCGGGCCGCCGTGCCGGCGTTCAGCTCGAGAACGGCCAGCACCGGTTCGCCTGAAGGAATGGTGCGGGTGGACAAAGGTTCCGTGTTGGCGGCGATGCGGGCGATGGTACCGTCCTGGCGGACGAACAGCATGTCCAGTGGCAGATAAGTGTTCTGCATCCACATGGAGACCGGCTCGACCCGGCCGAAATCGAACAGCATGCCCTGGTTCGCCGGCATGGAGCGGCGATACATCAGGCCCTGGGCCCGGTCCGCATCGTTGCGGGCAACCTCGACCTGGAAGCTTTGGCGCTGGCCTCCCTGGGGGAAAATGGACAGGGCTTCGAGAGCCTGCGCATAGGCGGCCCCCGCCAGCATGAAGGCGAGACCGATGACCGGGAGGCCCAACCGGGAGAACTTCAGCACGCTTGAGCCTATCAGTGGGAGTGAGGCAGGTTCATCTCGGCCAGGCGAACCTCCGCCGCCATGAGGCCCTTCGAGCCGTCGCCGAAGCGCACATAGACCTGTTCGCCGGGTTTCAGCTCCGCAATGCCGTAGCGTCGCAGCGTCTCCATGTGCACGAAGATATCCGGCTTGTCCTCGCCCTGGGTGAGGAAGCCGAAGCCGCGCAAGCGGTTGAACCACTTCACGACGGCAGGCTCCAGCCCGCTGGTCGGCACCACCTGCACATGGGTGCGGGGCAGCGGCAGCTCGGACGGGTGCAAAGCCGTGGATTCATCCAGGGAGAGGATGCGGAAGGCCTGCAGGCCGCGCGGGCGATGGACAGCCTCGACAACGATGCGGGCGCCCTCGTTCGCGGCCTGATAGCCGTCCCTGCGCAGGCAGGTCACGTGGAGGAGGACGTCGGGCATGCCGTTGTCGGGAACGATGAAGCCGAAGCCTTTTGCCACATCGAACCACTTGATCCGGCCACTCACCTGAACGAGTTCAAGTGTGCTTTCGTCCGGACCAGGCTGGGCAACCTCGCGGCGACCCTGATCGAGAGAGGAGGTTTCCTCTCGAAGATTGAAGGACTTGGAGCCGTAATCGCCAGTCATGCAGAAACCCAAACTCGAATCAAAGACCCAGATTCTTAAGAAGAAGATAACATCGTCCTGACTCATGGAAAGCCTGAAAGCGCCCTTTTGGGACGATGAAATTTTCGGCAAAAGGCGAGGTTATTGAAACTACGAGATAAAACTGGACAGGACGGCGCCAATTTCTGCGCGGATGACGAGATCCGCCACATCGTCGAGCGGCGTCGGCTCACGATTCACGATCACCAGGGCCGCTCCGTTCTCCTTGGCGAAGGCCGGAAAAGCCGCTGCCGGGTAGACCACCAGCGAGGATCCGAGCACGAGGCAGAGGTCACAAGCCGAGATCAGCTTCTGCGCCCGGCGCATTTCGGTCTCGGGCATCGCCTGGCCGAAGGATATTGTTGCGGACTTCAGAACACCGCCGCAGGCCACGCATTCGGGCGGCTCACCTGTGGCTTCGAACCGTTCACGGATCCAGTCGAGTTCATGCCGTCGCCCGCAAGACAGGCATTTGGCGTAAGTTCCGTTGCCGTGAAGTTCGATCACCTGATCGTCGGACAGGCCTGCGGCCTGGTGCAGTCCATCGATATTCTGGGTGATGACGGCAGGCATCTGGCCAGATGCGATCATTGAGGCAATGCAGACATGCCCTTTGCTCGGCTGCGCATCGCGGTAGAGGTCGTCCATCGTGAACTTGCGCCGCCAAGCCTCGCGCCGGGCGTCCGCACTCTGCACGAAATGCTCGAAAGGGATCGGCTTGTTGCGCATCCAAGGGCTGTTCGGCGAGCGGAAGTCGGGCACGCCGCTTTCGGTCGAGATGCCCGCGCCGGTGAAACCGGCGACGATGCGGGCCTCTTGAATCATTTCCTGCAATGTGGCGATTGACGCGGCGAGGTTCTCGGTCATGTCACCCATATAGGACATGGCCTCAAGACAAAAATGCCCCTGACAGACAGGACAAGACCACGTGAGTTCAGATTTCTCTCAAGCCCAGGCGACCGCGGAGCACGAAAATATTTCCGCCACCCAGGCCAGGAAAGTCGCGTCTCAGCGCTGGGACGCCATCGATGTGGCGCGCGGCCTCGCGATCGCGGCCATGATCGTCTACCATTTCAGCTGGGATCTGAGCTTCTACAAGCTGATCGAGACCAACATCCTGCATGTGCCCGCATGGCGCTGGTTCGCGCGCGGGATCGCCGGCTCGTTCCTGCTGCTCGCAGGTGTCGGGCTGGCGCTGGCCCATGCGCAGGGCTTCCGGAAACTGCCGTTCCTCAAGCGGGTTCTGAAGGTCGGCGGCGCGGCGCTTGCCGTCAGCCTCGTCACGTTCTTCGCTTTTCCGCAGAGCTATATTTTCTTCGGCATTCTGCACTGCATCGCCGTGTCGAGCCTGCTGGCGCTGCCATTTTTAAGGCTGCACCCTGTCCTCACTCTCATCGCTGCCGCGTTCTGCCTTGCCGCGCCGTGGCTCTTCACGAGCCCTGCCCTCGATGCACCGTATCTCGATTGGCTGGGGCTCGGCGCGAACGATCCTGTGACGAACGATTACGTGCCGATCTTCCCTTGGTTCGGCGCCGTGCTGATCGGCGTCGCGACCGGCAAGATGCTCGTGTCGCGACAGGCAACGATGGCACTCGCGCGCTGGAGAGCCTGTGATGCCGTCACGCGAACTTTCATATGGGCCGGACGAAAGAGCCTGCCGATCTACCTGATCCACCAGCTCGTCCTGCTCGGCCTTCTCTACGGCGTGTCGCAGATGACGGGGCCTTCGCCTGTCGCGGCCTGCCAGGAGATCTGCCTGCAGCAGAACGGCAATCCGGCCACCTGCCCTTCCGTGTGCTCATGCATCACGGAAGCGCTGCCACAGAGGGATTTGTGGCAGCGTCTTTTGAGGGATCAAGCCACACCCGAAGACGACAAGCGGATTTCGGCAACGGCGCAGCAATGCATGCGCCGCCCGCCGCTTTAAACCACGCTCAGCTGTCCATCCTTCGCACTGCGCTCATTCCGCGCTTCGGCGAGAAGGCACAGAAGCTCGAAGGCGATGGATGCGCCCACCAGTGCGGTGTTGCCGGACTGGTCGAGGGGTGGCGAGACTTCCACCATGTCGGCGCCGATCAGGTTGAGATGGCGGAAGCCGCGCACGAGCTGCAATGCCTCACGGCTCGTAAAACCGCCGATCTCAGGTGTGCCGGTGCCGGGCGCGAAGGCCGGATCGATGGAATCGATGTCGAAGGTGAAATACGTCGGCTCCATGCCCACCACGCGGCGGGCTTCAGTGATGGCATAGGGAATGCCCTTCTCCACCACCTCTTCCAYGTCGATGATGCGGATGCCCTGATCGAGTGCCCATTCCCGCTCGTCCGTGGAATACATCGTGCCGCGAATGCCGATCTGCACCGTGCGCTTCGGGTCGAGAACTCCGTCCTCGATGGCGCGGCGGAAGGGAGTGCCGTGGGTCAACTTCTGCCCGCCGAAGAACGTGTCGCCCGTATCGCTATGCGCGTCGATATGGACCATGCCGAGCGGACCCTTGGTCGCGAGCGCCCGCAGGATCGGATAGGAAATGATGTGATCGCCGCCTATGGACAGAGGCGTGACGCCGCCCTGATGGAGATAGCCGACCTCTGCCTCGATGCGGCGCAGGGTGTCCAGAACGTCGATGGGGTTGACGGGCACATCGCCCACATCCGCGCAGGCGCACAGATCGTAGGGTGCCACCAGCGTCCCGTAATTCACGAGGCGCATGAGGGAGGAAGCGTCGCGCACCTGGCGCGGCCCCAGGCGCGCGCCGGGCCGGTTGGTGGTGGCGCCGTCGAAGGGGATGCCGAGGATGGCGATGTCGATCTCACCAGGAGCCTGCGTGGGTGCGATATGAGGCAGCCGCATGAATGTGGAGATGCCGGCGAAACGCGGCAGCACCATGCCTGACAGCGGCTGATAAGCCTCAAGACGCTGCTCACGAGTTGCCGGGTCCGTCTTCTTCTTCAGATTCTGAGCCATTCTTGTCGTTCCCTCGTTCAATGGACGACGCGGGCGAAAACCCGCTCGATGCGTTCCATTCCCCAATCGATCTCGTCGCGCGTGATAGTGAGCGGCGGCGCGAAGCGCAGGACGGTGCCGTGCGTGTCCTTCGAGAGGATGCCGTCCTTCAGAAGCGCATCGCACACCGCGCGAGCCGGGATGGCATTGGCGTCGACCTCGACGCCAATCCACAGGCCACGTCCGCGCACGTCCTTCACGATGTTGCTGCGCATGGCGCGCAGCCGGTTGAGGAGATAGCCGCCCATTTCGGCGCTGCGCTCCACAAGGTGCTCATCTTCGATAACCGCGAGCGCCTCCATTCCGATCCGTGCGGCAAGGGGGTTACCGCCGAAGGTGGAACCGTGGGAGCCGGGATCGAACACGCTCATCAGGGCCTGCGTGCCGACAAACGCTGAGACCGGGTAAACGMCGCCGCCAAGCGCCTTGCCCAGAATGAGCCCGTCCGGCTTGATGTTCTCATGCTGATGCGCGAACCAGCGGCCGGTGCGTCCGAGGCCGGATTGAACCTCGTCGAGGATCAGCAGCACATTGTGCTTGTTGCAGATAGCCCGCAGATCCCTGAGATAGCCTTCAGGCGGCACCACGATACCCGCCTCGCCCTGTATGGGCTCGATCAGCACGGCGCAGGTATTGGGCGTGATCGCCCGCTCCACGGCCTGCGCATCGCCGAAATCCACCAGCCTGAAGCCGCCGGAGAACGGGCCGAAGCCGTCGCGGTAGGATTCGTCCGAGGAGAAGCCGACGATAGTGGTCGTGCGGCCATGGAAATTGTTGTTGGCGACGATGATCTCCGCCTGATCCTTGGCGATCTTCTTCGAGCGATAGCCCCAGCGCCGCGCCGCCTTGATGGCGGTCTCGACGGCTTCCGCGCCCGTGTTCATGGGCAGGRCCATGTCGAGGCCGGAGATCGCGACGAGGCGCTCCAGGAACGGCCCGAGAAGCTCCGTGTGATAGGCGCGGCTCGTGACGGCGAGTCTCGAGGCCTGGTCCATCATCGCTTTGAGGATGCGCGGATGCGAATGGCCGAGGCTGACCGCCGAATAGGCGCTCATCATGTCGAGATAGCGCCGGCCCTCGGTGTCATGAACCCAGACGCCTTTCGCCTCCCTCAGGACGACCGGAAGGGAATCGTAGTTGGCGGCAGTGACGGATTTTTCGAGCGCGATGCTGTCCATGGGTTCCTCCATGGACAAGCTTATGATTGTGCTGTCGTCATGGAGGCTGAATTTGGGAGCTGGCGCAGCCGTTTCTGTCGTGCGCTGGGCTTTTCGTCGTCAATCCTCGCTGTCGAACACGGGATAGCCGTCGAAGCTCTTGAGGGTCTTGAGAACGAAGGTGGTGTGGATGCGCCCGATGCCGAAGCCGGTATCCGCCAGAAAGGCCTCGGTCAGGGCCTCATAGGCAGCAAGCGTCGGCGCGACGATGCGGGCGATGTAGTCGTATTCGCCGTTCACCACCTGCAGCTCGACGATCGAGGGATGTGCCATGAATGCCCGCTCCAGCCGCTGCCGGGTGGCGGTGGACGGATCACGCATGCTGATCCCGGCGAGCGCGATGATGTCGTGGCCGAGAGCTGCGGGCTCCACCAGGGCCGTGAAGCCACGAATGACGCCCTTCTGCTCCAGCCGTTTCACCCGCTCGAGACAGGGACGCGGCGACAGGCCGACCTGATCCGACAAAGCCTGATAGGTGATGCGCCCGTTCCGACGCAGGGCTTCAAGGATCAGAAGATCRATCCGGTCGAAGGCCGTCTTGGTCGACCGGCCCGGCAGCTTCGAAGGCGGCTTCATGACTGTGCTCAAGCGAAGATCCCCCTGCGGCGGACGGTTCCGGCAAAGGTTAGCGCGTCTCTATCCTACCAGCAGGGAGCGTTGCAATTCCACGTCCGCCTAAGAAGATAAATTCAAGGTTGCGCGCCCTAATCGCAAGTTGAGAAGCCAGCAAAAGTCAATTTACATTTACCAAATGTAACGTTAATTCATTTATAGAAGTATTATTTTGCATTTTCCCAAAGGTAAGTTTGCATTATTTCAAATCATAATTTATATCGTTTCATAACGCTACACTATAGCTTTGAAGGGTGACTCAACGTAAGTCACTTAAGGGGCATATAATGGCAAATTTCCTGGAGGCGGATATCACCGCCCAAGTCGCTGCGCTTTGCAAATGGATTTCCGAAGGCAGCATCACTCATATTGAAATGAATATGTCGCTGACGCGGGATCTGGGCTTCGACTCCATGAAGCTCATGCAGTTTTTCGCCGGCATCGAAGATTCCTATCCCGGCATCGCTCTCGAAGATTGGTTTATTG
>NZ_JBFUMH010000068.1:0-26013 GCF_054049475.1 Microvirga sp. P5_D2
CAAGAAGGACTTGGAACTCGCCACCTTCTCGGTGGCGAATATTGAGGCCAAGCCCGCCAAGCGCCACCCCTACCCGCCCTTCACCACATCGACCCTGCAGCAGGAGGCCTCGCGCAAGCTTGGGCTTGCTCCGGCGCAGACCATGCGCATCGCGCAGCGCCTTTATGAGGGCGTCGATATCGGCGGCGAGACGGTCGGTATCATCACCTATATGCGTACGGACGGCGTCGATATGGCGCCGGAGGCCGTACAATCCGCCCGCCGGGTGATCGGCAAGGAATACGGCGACCGCTACGTGCCGGGCGTGCCGCGCAAGTACTCGACCAAGGCAAAGAATGCGCAGGAGGCCCACGAGGCTATCCGCCCGACCGACATGGGCCGCCTGCCGAAATACGTGGCGAAGTATCTGGAGCCCGAGCAGGCCCGCCTCTACGATCTCATCTGGACGCGCACCATCGCGAGCCAGATGGAATCGGCGGAGCTGGAGCGCACTACGGCCGACATCCTGGCCCAGGTTGGCCCGCGCAAGCTCGACATGCGCGCCACCGGCCAGGTCATCAAGTTCGACGGCTTCCTTACGCTCTACAACGAGAGCAAGGACGACGAGGCGGACGAAGATGAAGGCCGCCTGCCGCCGATGAAGACGGGCGACGGCCTGGAACGCCGCCGCATCAACGCGACGCAGCACTTCACCGAGCCGCCGCCGCGCTATTCGGAAGCATCGCTCGTCAAGCGCATGGAGGAGCTCGGCATCGGCCGTCCTTCCACCTATGCCGCCGTGCTGCAGACCCTGCGTGACCGCGAATACGTGAAGATCGAGAAGAAGCGCCTCGTTCCCGAGGACAAGGGCCGCATCGTCACGGCCTTCCTGGAGAGCTTCTTCCGCCGCTACGTGGAATACGACTTCACGGCCGATCTCGAAGAGCAGCTCGACCGGGTCTCGAACAACGAGATCGACTGGAAGCAGGTGATGCGCGAGTTCTGGCGCGACTTCTCCGCCGCCATCGGCGAGACGAAGGAGCTGCGCATGACGGAGGTGCTCGATGCGTTGAACGAGCTCCTCGGCCCGCACATCTTCCCGGACAAGGGCGACGGCTCGAACCCGCGCACCTGCCCGACCTGCGGCACCGGCCAGCTCTCGCTCAAGCTCGGCAAGTTCGGCTCCTTCATCGGCTGCTCGAACTATCCGGAATGCAAATTCACCCGCCAGCTCGCCGCCACAGGCGTCGATGGCGATGGGGACGGCTCGTCCGAGAACGGCGGCCAGCCCGGCGTGAGGGTGCTTGGCGCCGATCCTGATACGGGTGAGCAGGTCACCCTGCGCGATGGCCGCTTCGGCCCCTTCGTGCAGCTGGGCGAAGGCGAGAAGCCGAAGCGCTCTTCCTTGCCCAAGGGCCTCGCCCCATCCCAGGTGGATCTGGAGAAGGCGCTCAAGCTCCTCTCCCTGCCCCGTCAGGTGGCTATCCATCCGGAAAGCGGCGAGCCGATCCTCGCGAGCATCGGGCGCTACGGGCCTTATGTTCAGCACGGCAAGACCTACGCCAATCTCGGTGCGGGCGACGACGTGCTGGAGATCGGCGCGAATAGGGCTATCGACCTCATCGTCACCAAGGAAAGCGGTGGCGGCGGCGCCCGTCGCGGTGCTGCCGATCCGGGCCGTCCGGTGGGCGGTAACGACCCTGAATCCGGCAAGCCGATCGTGGTGAAGGCCGGCCGCTTCGGACCTTACGTGACCGATGGCGAGACCAACGCCACCCTGCCGCGCAGCATGGCTGCGGAAGCGGTGACACTGGACGAGGCCATCGAGCTTCTGAAGGTCCGCCGCGCGGCTGGCCCGTCGAAGAAGTCCGCCCGTGGCCGCAAGGCTCCGGCCAAGAAGGCCCCAGCCAAGAAGGCCGCGAGCTCGAAGAAGGCTCCGGCGAAGACCGCAACCAAGACTGCTGCCAAAAAGACGGCGGCGAAAAAGCCCGCCGCTAAAAAGACCCCTGCCAAGAAGTCTGCGAAAGCAGCCGAGTGAGATGCTGGAGTGGTTGTCCTGGTTTGAAGCCGAATATGCCGACAAGATCGAGATCACGCTGCGCCTTTGCGTAGCGGCTCTCGCGGGCATGGCTGTCGGCTTGAACCGGGATATTCACAACAAGCCGATCGGCATGCGGACGCTTGGCCTCGTCTCGCTCGGCGCGGCGACCGTCATCCTGTCGGGATCGGTCTATGAGGACCTGCATTTCGCCCAGGATGCGGTGAGCCGCGTGATTCAAGGAATCCTGACCGGCTTAGGATTTTTGGGAGCAGGCGCAATCCTGCGCGCGAAAGACGGGATGGAAGTTCACGGCCTGACGACGGCCGCGACTGTCTGGATTGCTGCCGCGCTCGGGGTCACCGCAGGGTTGGGCGCCTGGTTCATGACCTTCGCCGGCACGCTGATGACGTTGTTCCTGCTCACGTTTGCAAAACCGGTCGAGGAATGGCTGACGCGCTTGTTCACCGGCCGGGAGAAATCTGCCAAGGACGAGGATTAGAAAGCGTAGCTAAGAGCCAGCACGGCCACGGCTGCGATGGCAAGCCACATCAGGCTCGAGCCATAGGAGCTTTTGGCCGCTGGTGTGGTATCCGGCTCTTCGAAGGCGAAGGCCTCGCCGGCAATACGTGCCGCGCGATCCAGATGATGTTTCTGTGCCGGTCCYACCGTCGTGCGCATCGTTGCCCTCGCTCTCAATAAAGCCATGCTTAACTGACCAACGTGAACCAGAACTAAACAGTTCCTGATGTTAGTTGGAAGACATCCTTTAGAGGCACCTCCTATCCGCATTGAAACGGGGTCTCGTGGCTGCGATTTGTGGTTTGCGACCCCAAGACACCCTTTTCGTTTCCGTTTTGTTCACGTATACATACGGGCATGGGATATAGTGTAAAGAAAACCGAATCATCGAAACGGACCAAGGTCCCAATGACCGATAATGACGATCTCTTCGGGGGCGCTGCCGCCAAACGCGCGGCACCGGCCTCGGCTCGAAATGCAGCCGTGAAGGTTTCCCGCTCCGCGCCTCAAGCAGGCACGCCGAGTGAAGCCGGTTATGACGCTTCCACCATCGAGGTGCTGGAGGGGCTTGAGCCCGTTCGCCGTCGCCCTGGCATGTATATCGGCGGCACGGACGAGAAGGCCTTTCACCACCTCTTCGCCGAGGTGATCGACAACTCCATGGACGAGGCGGTCGCGGGACACGCGACCTTCATCGAGGTGGAGCTGGAGGAAGGCGGCTGGCTTTCGGTGACCGATAACGGACGCGGCATCCCGGTCGATCCGCACCCGAAGTTTCCGAAAAAGTCGGCGCTGGAAGTCATCATGACGACGCTCCACGCGGGCGGCAAATTCGACTCGAAGGTCTATGAGACCTCGGGCGGTCTGCACGGCGTCGGTGTATCGGTGGTAAATGCTCTCTCCGAAATCCTCGAGGTCGAGGTCGCGCGTGGACAGCAGCTGTACCGCCAGGTCTTCTCGCGCGGCATCCCGCAGGGTAAGCTCGAGACGGTGGGCCGCGTTCTCAACCGGCGCGGCACCAAGGTGCGCTTCAAGCCGGACCATCAGATCTTCGGCAAGGACGCCCATTTCCAGCCGCGCCGCCTGTTTAAGATGGCGCGCTCCAAGGCCTATCTCTTCGGCGGCGTCGAGATCCGGTGGAAATGCGCGCCGTCGCTGCTGGAAGGCACCGACAATGTCCCGGCGGAAGCCGTCTTCAAGTTCCCGAGCGGCCTGAAGGACTACCTGCTCCACGACATCGAGGGGAAGGAATTGGTCACGGACCAGCTCTTCTCCGGCAAGATCACCAAGCCCGGCAGCCATGGCTCGCTGGAATGGGCGGTCGCGTGGATGACGAACGAGGACGGGTTCTCCATCTCGTATTGCAACACCGTGCCGACCCCTGAAGGCGGCACGCACGAAAACGGCCTGCGCATCGCGCTGTTGCGGGCGCTACGCGACCACGCCGAGCGCGTTGGCCAGCAGAAGCGCATGGCGGCGGTGAACACCGACGACGTGATGGCCACCTGCGCCTCCATGCTCTCGGTCTTCATCCGGGAGCCGGAGTTCCAGGGCCAGACCAAGGACAAGCTGGCGACCGTGGAAGCGGGCCGCATCGTCGAGAACGCGATCCGCGATACCTTCGACCACTGGCTCGCAGCCGCTCCGCAGCAGGCCAACAAGCTGCTCGACTGGGTCATCGACCGGGCGGAAGAGCGCCTGCGCCGCCGCCAGGAGAAGGAAGTCGCCCGCAAGACCGCGACCCGCAAGCTGCGCCTCCCCGGCAAGCTGGCGGATTGCTCCAATGCCGGCGCGAAGGGCTCGGAACTGTTCATTGTCGAGGGCGACTCGGCAGGCGGCTCCGCCAAGCAGGCGCGCGACCGGGCCTCTCAGGCCATCCTGCCGCTTCGCGGCAAGATCCTGAACGTGGCCTCCGCAGGCAAGGACAAGCTGCACCAGAACCAGCAGCTCTCCGATCTCGTGCAGKCACTCGGCGCCGGCACGGGCTCCGGCTATCGCGATGCCGACCTGCGCTACGAGAAGGTCATCATCATGACCGACGCGGACGTGGACGGCGCGCATATCGCTTCGCTGCTGATCACGTTCTTCTACCGGCAGATGCCCCGTCTCATCGACGGCGGGCACCTCTATCTCGCCGTACCTCCGCTCTACCGCCTGAGCCAGGGCGCGAAATCGGCCTACGCCCGCGACGACGCGGACAGGGACCGGCTGATGAAGACGGTGTTCAAGGGCAGCGGCAAGGTCGAGATCGGCCGCTTCAAAGGCCTCGGCGAGATGCTGCCGGCGCAGTTGAAGGAAACCACCATGGACCCGAAGAAGCGCCTGCTTCTGAAGGTCGTCGTGGAAGCCGACGACAAGCCGGAAGCCAGCGATGCGGTCGAGCGCCTCATGGGCAACAAGCCCGAAGCCCGCTTCGCCTTCATCCAGGAACGCGCGGTCTTCGCAAACGAAGCCGATTTGGATATCTGACGGTTTCCAAGGAAACGGAAACTCAATGGCGCGGGGAGTTCCGCGCCATTTTTGTTTGGCTTCTTACAGCGGGTATTATTCCCGGCCGGAGCGCAGCGGAGAGGAAGGGATGACACTAGCGGAGCTTTGTCAGAAAAATTCGAGACCCATTTCCTTGCAAAATAAGGCGTTCCCAAAGCCCCTCGAAAATAATCCAAAAAATCTTCAAAAAGCCCGGAACCAACTTTGAGCCCGCTCGTTAATAGGCATCACCGGCCCATTCTGCCCCCACGGGCCGGTCCCTCAAAGGCTCCTTCACGGGGCCTTTTTTTTTGCCTTGAGCGTCCTTTACGCCGTCGATGGATCCGATGCCRCGTGTTGCGCGTCATTCCTGGAACAAGCCGGGCTAGCCGCAGCCAAGCTTGCATGCGACAAGTTCAGACGAACCTTAACGAGCTTTCCCTTGGCCAAACGTCCCAAATCCTCATCATCCTCCGCTCTTCTCTCCCGGGAGGATCTCGTCTCCTTCATCGCCAAGTCGCCGGGCAAGGTGGGCAAGCGCGAGATCGCGCAGGCCTTCAACATCAGGGGCGGCGACAAGATCTGGCTCAAGCAAATGCTGAAGGATCTGGAGATCGAGGGCGTCGTGGACCGGCGCGGCAAGCGGGTCCACAAGGCGGGCCAATTGCCTCCGGTGGTGATGGCCGATGTGATCAAGCGCGACCGCGACGGCGAACTGATCGCTGTTCCGACAGAATGGGACGAGGAGGAGCACGGCTCGATCCCGACGATCGTCATCATGCCGCCGCGCAAGCCGAAGCCCGGGATGCCGGTGGCGGGCGTGGGCGACCGGGCGCTGCTGCGGGTCGATCCGTTGAAGGCTGGCGATATCCACCACTATGTAGGCCGCGTCACGAAGATCCTTGCCAAGAAGCAGGCGCAGGTTCTCGGCATCTTCCGCTCGATGCCCGAAGGCGGCGGACGCCTGGTCCCGGTGGACAAGAAATCCCGCGATAAGGAACTCCTGATCATTCCCGGTGATGAGGCTGGCGCGCAGGACGGCGACCTCATCGCCGCATCCATCGTCAAGCACGGGCGCTTCGGCCTGCCCCAGGCCAAGGTGAAGGAGCGCCTGGGCTCGGTCAAATCCGAGAAGGCCGTGAGCCTGATCGCGATCCACGCCCACAACATCCCCAACGAATTTCCGAAGGCTGTGATCGACGAGGCAGWGGCCGTCAAGCCCGCGAGCCTAGCCGGGCGCGAGGACTGGCGCGACCTGCCGCTCATCACCATCGACCCCGCCGACGCCAAGGACCATGACGATGCGGTCCATGCCGCGCCGGACAAGGACCCGAACAACGCGGGCGGCTTCGTCGTCACCGTGGCCATCGCCGATGTATCGGCCTATGTGCGCCCCGGCTCCGCCATGGACCGCGAGGCGCTGGAGCGCGGCAACTCAGTCTATTTCCCTGACCGGGTCGTGCCCATGCTGCCGGAGCGGATTTCCAACAATCTCTGCTCGCTCCGCCCCCGCGAGGATCGCCCTGCCCTGGCGGTTCGCATGATCATCGGCCCCGACGGGCGCAAGAAGAGCCATACCTTCCACCGTGTGATGATGCGCTCGGCGGAGAAGCTCTCCTACCAACAGGCGCAAGCCGCCATCGACGGCAGGCCGGACGAGCTGACCAAGCCGATCCTCAACACCATCCTGAAGCCGCTTTGGGAGGGCTATGCCCTGCTGAGGAAGGCGCGTGATATCCGCGAGCCGCTTTATCTCGACCTGCCCGAGCGCAAGATCGTGCTGAAGGACGATGGCACGGTGGATCGCATCTTCGTTCCCGAGCGGCTGGAAGCGCACAAGCTCATCGAGGAGTTCATGATCCTCGCCAATGTGGCGGCGGCGGAAACGCTGGAGAAAGCGGGTTCGGACCTCGTCTACCGCGTTCACGACGAGCCTTCGCTGGAAAAGATGCGCTCCTTGAGCGAGGTGCTGGCCTCCGTCGGGATGAAGATCGCGACGCAAGGCGCTCTCAAGCCCGAATTGTTCAATCGCATCCTGCGTAGCGTCGAAGGCACCGAGCACCAGCTCTTTCTCAACGAGGTAGTCCTGCGCTCCCAGTCGCAGGCCGAATACTCGGCGGAGAATTACGGCCATTTCGGCCTGAACCTGAAGCGCTATGCGCATTTCACCTCCCCCATCCGCCGGTATGCGGACCTCATCGTCCACCGGGCGCTCATCACGGCGCTCAAGCTCGGCAAGGATGGGCTGCCGCCCGATACCACCCGCGCGGAGCTGATCGAGATCAGCGCCAAGATCTCGGCAGCGGAGCGCCGGGCCATGGCAGCGGAGCGTGAGACAATCGACCGCCTCGTCGCCCACTTCCTGGCGGACCGGATCGGGGCCACATTCGATGGACAGATCTCGGGGGTGACCAAGGCGGGTCTTTTCATCAAGCTGAGCGAGACCGGCGCGGACGGGTTCGTTCCGGCGGCGACCATCGGCGACGATTATTATCGCTACGATGAGAGAACCCACTCCATGCGCGGCCAGCACACGGGCGAGACCTACCGTCTTGGCGACAAGGTGGAAGTAAAGCTCGTGGAGGCAGCGCCCGTCGCCGGCGCCCTGCGGTTCGAACTGCTCACCAAGGGCAAGTTCACCGGCAAGGTGGGCGGCAGCTCTAAAAAGGGGGCGAAGCGGCCTCCTCGCGGAGCAAAACCTGCCAAGGCCGCAGGCGGTCGCGGTGGCGGCCCCACCCGGGTCAAGGTGAAGAAGCGCGGACGCGCCTGATAGGAAGTGATGATGCCTTTGACGATCGAAACCGTCCCGACGCCTGCCGCCGAGGTCACGGCGGTGCCGGCCATGAAGCGCGGATTCTTGGGCCGATGCCCGGCCTGCGCCAAGGGCCGGCTCTTCGGGCGGTTCCTGAAGGTGGCGGAGAGCTGCGATTCCTGTGGGACGGAGTTGCACCATCATCGCGCCGACGACCTGCCGCCCTATCTGGTGATCTTCATCGTCGGCCACGTCATCGGCTACGGCATTCTCATGACCGAAACCAAGATGGAGATGCCCCTCTGGGCGCATCTGGCGATCTGGCCGCTTCTGACGGTGATTTTGTGTCTTCTGCTGCTGCAGCCCGTCAAAGGCGCTGTCGTGGGGCTGCAATACGCGTTAGGAATGCACGGCTTCGGCGCCAACCGGAGCAAGGAAAATGCTGCAGGGGAGAACGCGGGTGACGGACGCACAGACACTGGCCGGGATGGATTCGCTAGTCGCCGAGGAGCGTAAGCCCGCCATCCCGACCCTTCGTCCCGTCGATGCGGCAACCCTGATCATCATCGACCGAAAGGGCAAGCACCCGAAGGTTCTCATGGGCAAACGCCATGCGGGCCACAAGTTCATGCCGGGCAAGTTCGTGTTCCCGGGTGGCCGCATCGAGGCGGGTGACCGCTCCATGGCCGTCACCGGCGCCCTGCACCCTCGGGCGGAGCAGGCCCTGATGGCACGTGTCACGCGCCCCTCCGTCCAGCGCAGCCGCGCCCTGGCGCTGGCGGCCATCCGGGAAACCTTCGAGGAAACCGGCCTCCTTCTCGGCACCAGGGATTACGGCAGCCCAGACCGCGTACCCGACGGCACCACCTGGGCCGCGTTCCAGGAGCATGGGATTTTCCCCGACCTGGAGGCCCTCCATTTCATCGGGCGGGCCATTACCCCACCGAAGCGGGTCAAGCGCTTCGACACCCGTTTCTTCGCCGTGGACCGCACCGCAATCGGCCATGAGGTCGAGGGCGTGATAAGCCCAGATTCAGAGTTGGTCGAACTGACTTGGGTGACGCTGGCGGATGCCCGCAAGCTCGACCTTCCGATCATTACCGGTGTGATCCTGACCGAACTCGAATCCAGGATCGCCGCTGGTTTCGGCCATCAGATCCCGGTCCCGTTCTTCTATCAGAAGCGCGGGCAGTTCATGAAGGAACTGCTCTAAAGCATTGTCATTCTTGCGATTCCCAGCCGAGATTAACTACGGGGAAGGGAATGCACCCATAGGCWAGGCCCTATGGATATCCTTCTCGGTCCTGACGGATCGCCAGAGAAAACACGTCAGGAAATCGCACGGTCCCGCTTCCAGAACCCTTGACGGAACCGGCATAATCGGGCATGGGAACGGCACGAATTTCCGGCCGGGCTCGCCCGGCCTTTGCGTTTCGGCCACGCCACGGGCCAACCGAGCGCGTGCCAACCGAACAAGAGGTCTAGACCCATGGCCAAAGCCGCAACGATCAAAGTGAAGCTCGTCTCCACCGCCGACACGGGCTATTTCTACGTCACCAAGAAGAACTCCCGCACGATGACCGACAAGCTCGCACTCAAGAAGTACGATCCAGTCGCGAAGAAGCACGTCGAGTTCAAGGAAGCCAAGATCAAGTAATCCTGGCTGCCAGAGCCCTGGCTGAAGTTTGAAACCGCCTCCTCACGGGGGCGGTTTTTCTTTTGGGGTGTCCGTCCTTTTTCTACCACGCTCGCAGAACTGGATTCTCGACCCAGATGCAGGTGGCAAGGTGGTCGGGGCGGATGCAGGTTCGACGGTCGATATATTGCTCGCGCGAGGCGCGGGTCTTGCCGGGAAGGATGATGCATTCGCTTTTCGCGAGGGCGTTCAGCAGGAGACTTTGAGCCGCTCTCCTCTCGCCCAATTGGAACAGCTCGTCATAGCGATGCATGACATCCAACTGGTAGCAGCCGATCGACCGCACAACGACGACGGCATCGGATTCGGAAGCGAGTGTCGTGGTCACACTCGCCATCGACCATATCAGAAGAGCGAGCCAAACCCGCTTCATCGTTTTCACTCACTGTACCCCTGACGATAGCAGCCACCTCCCTCTTCGGGTTTTAGACCGCCACGTCACCTTCTACGTTTCCTCTCGGCAGGACGCCGCCGAAGATCTGTGTCGTCGTTGGGATGCCCTGTCCGTCTCTTAGATAGAAATATGAAGCCGAAACGGTAGAACACAGCGAGGGTGATTGCGGGCTACCTCTGCTTGAGCGAAGCCACCCACTGAAGAGCGTGCGCACATGCAAGGCCAAGACGTCGGCGCATCGATTCGAGGATACGGCGGCAGCTAGTCCGAGTTGTTCTGCGATGACGGCGAGAACCGGCCGACGAGGCTATGCCGGTCTCCGGGATACGTGATCCGCGCCTCCGTCACAAAGGCGCCTGCCTGCCATGTGCGGCGCTCGAGCATCAGGCAGGCCGCGCCGGCATCGATCTTGAGAAGTTTCGCGAGGCGCGTATCGGCATTGACCGCGCGCACCACATGCTCTGCATCCGTCCAAGGCACACGCCGCAGCAGCCAGGTGCCCGGCGGGTCGTCCTTGAAGCGCTCGCCCGCCACTTCCGGCACAGTCGCCAGGTTGATCAGGCGCTGCTCGTAGGCCTCTGGCACATTGTTGACAGTATGAAGCGTCACGACGTTGAGAATGTCGGCTCCCACTGGGAGGCCGATCCGCTGCGCGCCCGCTGCATCCACCCTCTCGACGGCCTGATGTAGAATATCAAACCGATAGACGGTGCCCGCGCGAGCAGCTTCGAGTGCGAAATCCTGAATGGCGAGAACGGCGCGTTCCTGGCTCGGCTCCGCGACGACCGATCCAGCACGCCTGCGCCGGATGATGAGCCCGTTCGCGGCAAGCGCGGACATCACCTTGCTCACGGTCATGCGCGAGCAGCCATACTTGGCCATCAGCTCATGCTCGAACGGCACGCGATGCCCGGGCGGCCATTCGCCGGACATGATGCGCGCTTCGATGTCGTCCCGGATGCGTTGGTAGATCGGCTTCATATGTGGAACCAGCTTTCAGTCACGCCGGAGCCGACGTCAACCGACGATGCGAGTTATAGCGTTCTTATACCGGACTGTGATCGCATCGCGCTTCCGATGCCGGCCCTGGCTGACGACGGGCTTTCCACCCACGATTACCGCGTCAATGGCGGCTTTTCCGGCAACGAAGATGTAGGAATCGAGCCAGCGATCGCCGCAGAGTGAAGCGAGATCGGGATGGGCCTGATCGAGGATCACGAAATCGGCCCGGTGCCCGACCTCGATCGAACCGATCCGCCGTCCCAACGCACGCGCGCTGCCGTGGAGCGCGCCATCATAAAGGCTTCGCCCGGTCGATTGCCCCTCGCTCTGCGCCAGCACGTTGCGCGCCCTGCGCTTGAGTCGCTGGCTGTATTCGAATTGCTTGAGTTCGGCGGGCGCGCTGATCTCGATATTGGAATCGGAGCCAACGCCGAACGCGCCACCCGCCTCAAGATATTCGGGTCCGTTGAAGATGCCGTCGCCGAGATTGGCCTCGGTGATCGGGCACAGGCCTGCGACCGCGCCGCTTCCCGYCATCGCGTGGGTCTCGTCAACATCGAGATGCGTTGCGTGGATGAGGCACCAGCGCTCATCGACAGGCGCATGATCGAGAAGCCATGCAACCGGGCGCTGGCCGGACCATGCAAGGCAATCCTCGACCTCCTTCACCTGCTCGGCGACGTGAATGTGGATCGGGCCAGCCGGGTGCATTGTCAGAACCTCGGCGAGACTTTCCGGCGTCACCGCGCGCAGGCTGTGGGGGGCGATGCCGACGATGGCATCGTCCAATCCCGAAACGGCCTTGCGGACGCCTTCGACAAGCCGCGCGAAACCGGACACGTCATTGATGAAGCGCCGCTGTCCCTCTGTGGGAGCGGCACCGCCGAAGCCACCTTGGGCGTAGAAGACAGGCAACAGAGTAAGCCCTATCCCGGTCTCCTGCGACGCCGACGCGATGCGTCCTGCGAGTTCGGCGACGTCCGCATAGGGACGGCCGTCGATGTCATGATGCAGGTAGTGGAACTCGGCGAGCGCGGTGAACCCGCCTTCGAGCATCTCCATCATGGCGAAGGCGGCAATGGCTTCTACATCGTCCGGCGTGAGCTGTCCGAGAAAGCGGTACATGACCTGTCGCCACGTCCAGAAGCTGTCCCCGACAGGCCCACGCGTTTCCGCAAGGCCCGCCATGCCGCGCTGGAAGGTATGGCTGTGGAGGTTAGGCAACCCAGGCAGCGCAACGCCAGCAACCCGCTCGCGGCCCTCTGCGGTCGCATCGAGATGAACGGCGTGGATCATGCCGTCATCGATATCGAGGCCGACATTCCCGGCCCAGCCATCAGGCAACAGAGCGTGATCCAGAATGAGCTTTTGCATCACCGACAATCCCTCCATCCCGGTCTGGCCGCCAACGCCTGCGCGCTATCTTCTCACGAGAATGCCGAGAACCGGGGCATACGTCAAATTATGTATAGACATTATCGCCGACCGGTGCATATGTATAGACATTATTGAACGACCACCGGAGTGAATTCATGCGCTTCGACAGGATCTGGCTCAACGCCCGCCTTGCAACGCTGGCTGGAGAAAGCAGTCTCGGCATCGTAGAGAATGGTGCCATTGCAGCCACCGATGGCCGTATCACCTTCGTAGGCTCCATCGATAATCTGCCGAGCGGCTGGGATGCCAGGGAGCAGGTCGATTGCGATGGCCGCTGGATTACGCCCGGCCTCATCGACTGCCACACCCATCTCGTTTTCGGCGGTGACCGCGCCCATGAGTTCGAGCTGCGCCTCAACGGCGCAAGCTACGAGGAAATCGCACGCTCTGGCGGTGGGATCATCTCGACGGTGAAGGCGACGCGGGCGGCAAGCGAGGACGAGCTTGTTGCAAGCGCCCTGCCCCGTCTCGATCATCTGATCCGCGAAGGTGTGACGACGGTCGAGATCAAATCGGGTTACGGCCTCGACCTGGAAACCGAATCGCGCATGCTGCGCGCCGCACGACGCCTCGGCGAAATCCGCCCGGTTTCCGTCACCACGACGTTCCTCGGCGCGCATGCGCTTCCGCCCGAAGCGGAAGGTGACAAGGATGCATTCATCGCCCGTGTCTGCAACGAGATGCTGCCGGCGATTGCCCGCGAAGGCCTCGCTGACGCGGTGGATGCGTTCTGCGAAGGCATCGCCTTCTCGCCCGAGCAAACCGCGCGCGTCTTCGATGCGGCGAAGGGCTTGGGTCTTTCGATCAAGCTTCACGCGGACCAGCTCTCCAACCTTCACGGCGCGAAGCTTGCCGCAGAGTACGGCGCACTCTCCGCCGATCATCTCGAATACACCGATGACGACGGTGCCGCCGCCATGGCGAAAGCGGGCACCGTCGCTGTGCTGCTGCCGGGCGCGTTCTACATGCTGCGCGAGACGAAGCTGCCGCCAATCGCCGCCTTCCGCGCGCATGGCGCGCGCATGGCGCTGGCAACCGACTGCAATCCCGGCACGTCGCCGCTCACCTCCCTTCTGCTCACCATGAACATGGGCGCGACCTTGTTCCGCATGAATGTCGAGGAATGCATCGCCGGCGTCACCCGCGAGGCCGCCCGCGCGTTGGGTCGTCTCGATGAATGCGGCACGCTGGAGCCCGGAAAATTCTGCGACCTCGCAATCTGGGATATCGAGCGCCCGGCGGAGCTCGTCTACCGCATCGGTTTCAACCCACTTCACGCCCGCATCTGGAGAGGCCAGTGACCAAGACCCTCACACTCATTCCCGGCTCGGTAACACTCAGCAACTGGCGCCGCGTCTATCGTGGCGCAGAGATCGAACTCGACCAGAACTGCCGCCCGCGCGTCGAGGCTGCAGCCAGAACAATCGAGGCCATCGTCGCGAAGGGCGAACCGGTCTACGGCATCAATACCGGTTTCGGAAAACTCGCGAGCGTTCGCATCGGCACCGCCGATCTGACGACGCTCCAGCGCAATATCGTGCTGTCGCACGCAGCTGGCGTGGGTGAGCCACTTCCGGTGTCTGTGGTGCGTCTGGTGATGGCGCTGAAGCTCGCGAGCCTCGCGCAAGGCGCATCGGGCGTACGCTGGTCCACCATCGAGCATCTTACGGCTTGCCTGAAAGCCGGTCTCGTTCCCGTCATTCCCGGCCAAGGCTCTGTCGGCGCTTCGGGCGATCTCGCGCCTCTCTCCCATATGACCGCTGCTCTCATGGGTGTCGGCGAGTTCTTCGTCGATGGAACGCGGATGCCTGCGGAAGCCGCGTTAGCCCGCGCCGGTCTCGCGCCGCTCGTGCTGGGACCGAAGGAAGGGCTCGCTCTGCTCAACGGCACGCAGGTCTCGACGGCGCTCGCACTCGCCGGTCTCTTCGAGGCAGAGCGTGTGTTCCAGGCGGCACTCGTCACAGGCGCTCTTTCCACCGATGCGGCGAAGGGGTCCGATGGCCCGTTCGATGCGCGCATCCAGATGCTGCGCCGCCATCGCGGGCAGATCGAGGTGGCCGCCTCACTTCGCACCCTGATGCAGGGCAGCGCCATTCGCGCCTCGCATCTCACCAACGACGACCGCGTGCAGGACCCCTATTGCCTGCGCTGCCAGCCGCAGGTGATGGGCGCAGTGCTCGACCTGCTGCGGCAGGCCGGTGAGACGCTGGGCACGGAAGCGAACGGCGTTTCCGACAACCCGCTCGTGTTCTCGGATACGGGTGAAGTGATTTCGGGCGGCAACTTCCATGCAGAGCCTGTAGCTTTTGCCGCCGACATGATCGCCATGGCCCTGTGCGAGATCGGCTCCATCGCCGAGCGCCGCATCGCCATGCTGGTGGACCCGAGCCTGTCGGGCTTGCCCGCGTTCCTGACGCCGAAGCCGGGCCTCAACTCCGGCTTCATGATCCCGCAGGTGACAGCTGCCGCGCTCGTGTCGGAGAACAAGCAGCGTGCCTATCCGGCAAGTGTGGATTCCATCCCCACCTCCGCCAACCAGGAAGACCACGTGTCCATGGCGACCCATGGCGCGCGCAGGCTTCTTCCGATGGCGATGAATACGGCCAACGTGATCGGTATCGAGCTTCTTGCCGCAGCACAGGGCTGCGACTTCCATGCGCCTATGCAATCCAGCGACCGGCTGGAGCGCGCACGCTCCCTGCTGCGGGCCAAGGTCGCGCATCTCGACGACGACCGTCATATGGCGCCCGACATGGAACTGGCGACAGACCTCGTTGCCTCAGGCGCACTCGCGGAGGCTGCCGGAGCCGACGCACTTCCACTGGTCACGGACGAGGTGCGCTCATGAGCGATACGGCATGGCTATCTGTCAGACGCGGTGACGCTCCGCTCGTGGTGAGCCTGCCGCACACCGGCACCGAGATCCCCGATCCCTACGACACCGGCCTCGTCTCACCCTGGCTCGCGCGCAAGGATGCGGATTGGTGGATCGAACGCCTTTATGATTTCGCCACCGACCTCGGCGCGACAATCATCCGCACGTCTATCTCGCGCACGGTGATCGACGTAAACCGCGATCCCAGCGGCGTTTCGCTCTATCCCGGTCAGGCCACGACGGAACTTTGCCCAACCACGACATTCGATGGTGAACCGCTCTATGAACCCGGCAAGGAGCCGGATGCAAGCGCCCTAACCGAGCGCCGTGCGCGCTTCTTCGATCCATATCACGCGACGTTGAGAACCGAGATCGAGCGCCTGCGCTCAAAGCATGATCATGTGGTCATCTATGACTGCCACTCGATCCGCTCGGTCATTCCGCGTCTGTTCGAAGGCACCCTGCCCAACTTCAACATCGGCACCAATGGCGGCGCGACATGCGCTCCTGAGCTGAGCGCCGCCATCGAGAAGCTCTGCGCCGACAGCGAATTCAGCCACGTGGTCAACGGGCGCTTCAAGGGCGGCTACATCACCCGCAGTCTCGGTGAGCCTGACAAAGGCGTTCATGCGGTCCAGATGGAACTTGCCTGTCGCGGCTACATGAATGAGCCGCTCGGCCCCGTTGCCGAGGGGCAATGGCCGACGCCTTATGATGAGGCCTATGCCGCGCCGATGCGCGAGGTTCTCACGCAAATTCTCAAAACCTGTCTCACTTTCGCTCAATCCAAAGCCTGACCGAGGATACGTTCATGACCCGCATCGACAATGCCCGCGTGATCCGCGCCGCCCACGGCACCGAACTGTCGGCCAAGAGCTGGCTGACGGAAGCGCCCCTGCGCATGCTGATGAACAATCTCGATCCGAACGTCGCCGAGAAGCCCGGCGAACTCGTCGTGTATGGCGGCATCGGACGCGCTGCCCGCGATTGGGACAGCTTCGACCGCATCGTCGCTGCGCTGAAAAATCTCGAGGCGGATGAGACGCTGCTGGTTCAATCCGGCAAGCCCGTCGGCGTGTTTCGGACGCACGCGGATGCGCCGCGTGTGCTGATCGCGAACTCCAACCTCGTGCCGCATTGGGCCAATTGGGACAAGTTTCACGAACTCGACCGCAAGGGCCTCATGATGTACGGCCAGATGACGGCCGGYTCCTGGATCTAYATCGGCACGCAGGGCATCGTGCAGGGCACCTACGAGACCTTCGTGGAGGTGGGCCGCCAGCACTATAACGGGGACCTCTCCGGCCGCTGGATTCTCACCGGTGGCCTCGGCGGGATGGGCGGCGCGCAGCCGCTTGCCGCGACCATGGCGGGCGCATCGTGCCTTGCCGTCGAATGCCAGCCGAGCCGCATCGAAATGCGTCTGCGCACGGGCTATCTCGACCAGCGCGCCGATACGCTGGAGGAGGCCATAGCGATCATCGAGCAATCCTGCCGCGACAAGAAGCCTGTCTCGGTGGGCCTGCTCGGCAATGCCGCCGAAATCTTCCCCGAAATCTACCGGCGCGGCATCCGCCCGGATGCAGTGACGGACCAGACCTCSGCRCATGATCCKRTCAACGGCTAYCTGCCGAAGGGCTGGACGCTTGCCGAGTGGGAAGCCAAGCGCGAGAGCGACCCCAAGGCGGTGGAACATGCCGCGAAGGAATCCATGGCCGTGCACGTGCGCGCCATGTTGGATTTCCACAAGGCCGGTGTTCCAACCCTCGATTACGGCAACAACATCCGCCAGATGGCGAAGGAGGAAGGCGTTGGCAACGCCTTCGACTTCCCAGGCTTCGTCCCGGCCTATATCCGCCCGCTCTTCTGCCGTGGCATCGGGCCGTTCCGATGGGCTGCTCTGTCGGGCGATCCGGAGGACATCTACAAGACCGACGCCAAGGTGAAGGAGCTGTTGCCGGACAACAAGCATCTCCACAACTGGCTCGACATGGCGAAGGAGCGCATCAAGTTCCAGGGCCTGCCCGCCCGCATCTGCTGGGTGGGTCTCGGCGACCGACATCGCCTCGGCCTCGCCTTCAACGAGATGGTGGCGAAGGGCGAGCTGAAGGCTCCCATCGTAATCGGCCGCGACCATCTCGATTCCGGCTCGGTCGCCAGCCCGAACCGCGAGACGGAGGCCATGAAGGACGGCTCGGATGCGGTTTCCGACTGGCCCCTGCTCAACGCGCTTCTTAACTGCGCCTCGGGCGCGACCTGGGTTTCGCTGCACCACGGCGGCGGAGTCGGCATGGGCTTCTCGCAGCATTCGGGCATGGTCATCGTCTGCGATGGCACGCAGGAAGCCGCCAAGCGCGTCGAGCGCGTGCTCTGGAACGACCCGGCGACGGGGGTGATGCGCCACGCCGATGCGGGCTATGATATCGCCATCGATTGCGCCCACGAGTTCAACCTGAATCTGCCGAGCCTGCGTTGAGGTTTTCGCCATGACCCTGCGTGTCATCCGCAATGGAGATCTCGTCCGCGTTCCATGGAAGAACGGCGGCGGGACGACGGCGGAAGTGGCGAGTTTTCCGGAAGGTTCGACGCTGGACACGTTCGGATGGCGCATCAGCATGGCCGATGTGGCGTCCGACGGCCCGTTCTCGAACTTTCCCGAGATCGACCGCACGCTGATCCTCGTCGAGGGAGCAGGCATCGAGATCGAGGCGGCGGGAGCATCCCACCGTCTCGATCCGGGATCGCCCCTGCTCTCATTTCCCGGCGATGTTCCGACGCAGGCGCGTCTGCTCTCGGGGCCGATCCGCGATCTCAACGTGATGACGCGGCGCGGACGTTTCGGGCATCGCACCGCGCTCATTCAGGCCGGTGCCATCACCCCATCCGAGAACTCCCACGCCGCCTTCATCTTCGCCTTGGATACGGCATTGGGGCTGTCCGCCGGATCGGCAAAGTATGTTCTTCAGCCGTTGGACGCGGTTATGCTCGATGCGGCCAGGGACAAAGTCGTGTTGTCGGGTCCGGGCCGCGCCATTCTCGTCGAGATCACGGAGCCCGAGACCGGCGCTTGACCCGCTCCCGGGCTTTGCGTGACTTTAAAGCTGGTCGAGGGACGGCATGGTCGTCCCGAACCAGTTCTTGCTCACCAGGGCACGCGCCTCTTCGGCCGCCTGCTTGTCGCCCATCGCCTCGGCGGCGTTGAGCAGGCCCGCCGCCGCCCAGCCGTTGTTGGGGGAACGGTGCAGCGCCTCGCGGAACGCGGCCGCTGCCTCCTGCGGCTTGCCCTGCGCCATCAGGGCAGCGCCGAGCGACTGATGCACCGGGTAGTACCAGAACGGCGGCTCCATATAGGGCAGTTGATCCTGAATGGCGGCAGCCTCGGCAAAGAGTGTGGCTGCCTTGCCGGGATCGGCTGCTTGCTGCGCGATGCGCGCGTTGATCTCCTTCACACCGATTTCCATCACAGCCGGCCCGGGCACGCCCAGATCCGGCATCGCCAGCACGTCGGGAGTCTTGGCGAGCGCAGAGATTGCATCGGCCTCCGCGCGGGCTTCATCCGCTCGCCCGAGCCGCGCCAGGGCGACACCGCGTGCATAATGCCAAGCCGCTCCTACGAACGGGAACGAGGCATCGGGCTCCTTGACCGAAAGCACATCCTCCGGCTTGGTGAAGAGCGCATGCGCGTAGTACTGCGCGGCCACGATGGGCTGCGTCCACGGCACCTCGCGCTGTGTTCGGTCGGAGACGATGCCTGCGAGCTTCTGCGCGGCGTCGATGGATGTCTTTCCATCGCCGCCAGTCAGGGCGGACACCATCACGAAATGCACGTTATGAGCATAGTACCCTTCCGAGTAGAGCAGGCTCGCCCCGCCCTTCCCGAGGAGCGCCTCGTCAGCCGCAGCGGCTTTCACATTGGCGTCGAGGCTGTCATGCCAGCGCCCCAGCCGATACCAGATATGGCTCGGCATATGCACCAGATGGCCCGCACCCGGCATGAGCGCAGCAAGCTTCTCCGCGTAAGGCGCGGCCTTTTCCGGATGGTCGGATGACTCCATGGCGTGAATGTAGAGATGGATGGCGCCGGGGTGATCGGGCTTCGCCACCAAAGGACCGTATGGCCGCTCACCGATCACGCCTTCGATCAGCGCGACCATCTTTTCCGTCTTGCCCTTCGGCGTGCGGCCGCCATCGGCCCAGTAATCCCAGGGCGTCAGGTTCATGAGGGCGTCTGCCGTGAGCAGCGCGATGTGCGGATCTTCAGGATAGCGCGCCTGCAGCGCCTCCATGGCATCCGCATAGGCTTGGTTCAAAGCCCCGCGGTCGGCATTCGGGTCAGGCGAATAACGCTTCGAGAGAGCGTCCACCAGAGCCACCTGCATCTCGCCGCCGGAAGGAGCGACCTTCTTCGCCTGTTCGAGAACATCGAGCGCTCGCTTGTTGGCGTCCTCGGCCATCGGGTAATTGATGTGAGGCCCCAGAACCCAGGCCTCGCCCCAGAGGCACATGGCGCAATTCGGGTCTGCCGCCTGCGCGGCCCTGAATGCCCTCGCCGCCTCGGCATGGTTGAAGCCCCAGCCCAGGCGATAGCCCTGGTCGAAATAGCTCTGCGCCTCGGTGTTCGACTTGCTGGCGACCGGCCAGCTCAAAGTCCCGAAATTATCCATAAGCGGCGGCTTGGCTTCGCTCGAAGGTGCCGCCGCTCCGTGCGGGAGATCGCGGCTGTAGCTGCCGAGTTCGGTCTTTGCGACGGGRGACTGCCCGGAGGATTGGAGCTGCGCCATGACACTGTGGTGGCCGGAGGCATGGTCATCGGCCACTTTGCCGCCGTTCTGCTGCAAGGCGTGCAGCAGCTTCACCCTCGGGCTGTCATGACTGCCGAGCGGGCAGCCCAGCGCCGAACTTGCTGCAAGCGTTAGCATGGCGACCGAGGAGAAGAGAAGGAGGCGTGCGAAGGGGTTCGCACGAGAGATGTGCTGGCTGATCATGAGAGCGTTCCCCATTTCGATTGCGAATGGTGCCCCGCGGGCGGATCGATCTTTTCAGCTTGTGGGCTTTTGAGGCTTGGGCTGCACAGGGCCATAGGCTGCGCAGGCGCCTCCACAGGCGAAGCGTTGGCGTCTCGATGCCGTCGATCATGGGCTGCACCCTCTTGCATTGCGACGGATACAGCATGGCACCAATACTCCGCCGAGTAAGTGCGCTTCATCACAATCCATGAATGGGAATGCACAATAAGAAAGCCGCCTCCTCGCGGAGACGGCTTCGAATTTTCACTGTCACGAAAGCGCTGCCGCGCTTTCCTCAGTAATTGTAACGGCCTGGACGTGGCCTTACGATCGCACCGGTCGTCACCACGTCCCGGCGAGGCGCGCGGACGACCTGAGTGCGATAACGAGGCTGCTGGTACACCACACGGGTGCGATAGCGCGGCTGATAGACCACGCGGTCGCGGTAGACAGGAACGTTTCGATAAACGACGCGCGTGGCTACTGGCCGACGGTAGTATCCATAAGAATATGGATTGTAAGCGTATCTGTAGCCGTAAGCCGGATAGCCATAGCCGTATCCATAAGCCGGATAGGTAGTCGCCGGGTAATAGTTGTATCCGTATGCCGGATAACCATAATAGCCTGGATATCCATACCCGTAGGCCGGTGTCGCGGCTGCGGTGATGAGACCGCCGAGCAATGCGCCACCGATCAGGCCAGCCGCAACGGCGCCGCCATTGTTCCAGCCTCCGCCACGGTAGTAGTATCCGCCGCCACGCCAACCAGCACCGCGCCAGCCACCGCCATTCCAACCACCACCGTGCCAACCACCGCCACGCCAACCCCCGCCATGCCAGCCACCGCCGCGCCAGCCACCGCCGCGCCAGCCCTGGGCATCGGCCGCGTTGATGGTTGCAAGGGTAATGAGGGCGGCACTCGAGAGCAGAAGAATTTTCTTCATCGCCATACTCCTGCGAAGGCACAAGTATTTTCTCTCGCAAGACAATTCGGAAAAGGCCGAATGTTTCCAAGCTTGGCAAGCGACCGAGACAATTTGCTCAGGCCAAGAGTTGCGGCCGTCGAAAATGGCGCAACAAACTAGCGGTCGGCTTGAAAGAAGCCCTGGAAGTTTTGCAGCCATTGCGCGAGCCAAATCTCGAAAGCTGCCTTGGCGGCTTCGTCCGTGGTGCCGTAGCCCCAGGCATCCTCTTGGAGCGGCGTCGACCAGATCCAGAACCTGTTGCTGCCGTCGTAATCGACGCTACCCACTTCCACCGATCCGACCGTGCCGACATAACGATTGAGCGGCACGCCAGCTACGCGGTCCTGCCGCCATTGAATTCTGCTCATGGCCGCGATCTAGCGCATCGGGCCACCGGCGCAAGCCAATACCGATCTCACCGGAACAGGTGCGCCACCACAACGTTGCCGAAGCATCCGAGGAAAGGTGTCGGCATGCGTTTCCTTCCAACGAGCGCTCACGGCGTTATCGACTATATCTGGGGCATCGCCCTGTTCGCATCGCCATGGCTTTTCGGGTTCGAGGATGTGATCGCCGCCAAATGGGTCGCTATCCTGTTCGGGGTGGGAGCCATCCTCTACTCGCTGTTCACCTCCTACGAGCTTGGCGTCCTTCATATCATCCCGATGCCGATGCACCTCGTTATCGATGGCGCCGCAGGCGCGCTGCTTGCCGCCTCGCCTTTCCTCCTCGGCTTCTCGGATCGGGTCTATGGACCTCATGTGGCCTTCGGCCTGGTCGCCATCGCGGCCAGTCTCGTCACGCGTATGGAGCCCAGCTTGCCCAACGGGCACCGCAAGCCCGCCTGATCAAATCCTGAATCTTGAATTGACGGGCGTATCGGACGGGCGCAGCATCCTGGGATCCAAGGGAGGCGCTCATGTTCGAACAAGCTGCCGCGCTCAGCGAAGCATTTCGCCAAAGTGCTCCACGGATGCAGGGAACGCTGCGGATGGCCATGAAAGGCTGCCCGAAATGCGAAACCCAGCAGATGATTGCCGCGCCCGTTCTCGGCATCTGCGAGGAATGCGGCTCCGAGCTGCAGGTCCTCGACGAATAGGGACGAAACCGGCCGGGCTGGCACCACTGGCGGACCAGACCTTGTGCTGTGCGTTCGGAGTATCGCATGGCATCGGGTAAGTGGATCGAAAAGGCTGCGGGACGGATCGGCGCACGGCAGGCCGAACTGAAGCTCGCCCTGCGCGTGACGATTGCCGGCACCCTCGCCTTTGCCATCACACGAGCCTTCGATCTGCCACAGGGCTATTGGGCCGCCATCACGGCCGTGGTCGTCATGCAGGCAAGCGTCGGCGCTTCGCTGAAAGCAGCCGTCGAGAGGTTCAGCGGCACCGTGGCAGGCGCGATCTATGGCGGCATGATCACCGCTTTCATTCCCCACAGCTCCGCCTTGAGCCTGAGCCTCGCCATCGCCCTAGCTTTGTTTCCCCTGGCGCTTCTCGCGGCCATTTATCCGAGCTTTCGCGTGGCACCGGTGACGTCTCTCATTATGCTCTTGCCGCCGACAGGACAGGCGCTCGGGCCGCTTGCGACGGTGGTCGACCGGGTTGCGGAAATCACCCTCGGCAATATCGTGGGCGTCGTCGTGTCCCTATTCGTGCTGCCAGCCCGCGCTCATACGCTCATGTCGGAAGCCGCCGCCAAGGTCGTCGCGTTGAATGCCGAGCTTGTTTCCGTGCTCATCGGCGAACTGATCGGCGAGCCCAAAGGCCGGACGGCTTTGCAAGCCCTTCACCCGCAGATCCGTTCGGCTCTCAAGAAAGCTGAAGCCGCGGCGGACGAAGCGGCGCGCGAGCGACGAAGCCATCTCACCGATGCGGTCGATCCCGAGCCGCTCATTCGAACGCTGTACCGCGTGCGTCATGATCTGGTGATGGTGGGAAGGGCCTCGGCCAATCCCCTGCCCGCTCCCATTCTGGAGCGCCTCGGCACCGCATTGGCGGTGCTGCGCGACGAGACGCGCAATTTGCTTTTCGATCTGTCGAAAGCTTTGCGCGCCCAAAAATCGCCGCCCGATGCCGATGCATTCGAAGCAGCTCTCCACGCCTTCGTTTCAAAGACGGAAATTCTGCGCTCGCACGCCCTCACTTCCGATCTGACCTATGGCAGTTTCGGCCAGGTCTTCGCGCTGGGCTTCGCCTTCGAGCAATTGCGCAAAGATCTGGGAGACCTGCTTTCCCGCACGCAGGAACTGGCTGCCAGTAGCAGCATTCCTGCGGCGGAATAAGTATGCTTATCGCTCATACAGAGGAACGAGTTCCATCTCCGGCACCAGAACGAGTCCCTTGTCGGTGATCCGGATTTCCGGGATCACGGAGAGTGGGATCAGGTTGAAGCCCATATAGGGAATCTTGCAGCCCGCTTTTTCCCACGCGGCTTTCAGCGCGCGTGTTTCCTCGGCGACCTCGGTCACGCGCTTGTCGGAGAGAAGGCCCGCGATGGGCAGCGCCACCATGGCGATGACCTTGCCCTGATCGACCACGCAGACACCACCCTGCGCCTCGATGATGGTGTCGAGCGCGAGCTGCATGTCGGCCTCGTTGGTGCCGGCAACGATCAGGTTATGCGAGTCGTGACCCACACTGCTTGCAACCGCGCCGCTCTTCAGGCCGAAATCCTTGAGCAAGCCATGCGCCACTCCCGCGCCGTTCGTGTTGCCGTGACGTTCGATGACCGTGACGAAGGTGAGATCGTTCTTGGACAGAAGCGCGTCCCAGCTTTCCTCTTTCTGCAATTCCACCTTGTCGTGGAACAGCACGATGCCGGGCAGCGCCACGCGGATGACGTTGGCCGTGATGGCGGATGTGGGAAGCTCCGGTATCAGCTTGGGCCGCTGCGAGACATGCACGGTGCGATAGGCTTCCGCAGGATAGCGATAGCGGTTCGACAAGGCCTGATCGAGCACGGGCGTGATCTTCTTGTTCTCGACCACGAGCTCGCCGCCATACCATGTGTTCTGCACTTCGAGATCGTCGTTGAGCAGAACGAGATCGGCGCGGCGTCCGCCGCCGAGACCACCGATCTCGCCTTCCATGGCGAAGCGGGTGGCGGGATGCAGCGAGCCCATGCTCCAGGCCTGTTCGCGGCTCATGCCGGCGCGGCGGGCTTCGCGCGTCACCCAATCCATGCCGAACATCATGAGATCGTCCGCATCGCGGTCGTCGGTGCAGACGCAGATGCGTTTATGCGAGGAACCCAGTTCCGTGATCGTCTTGATCGCTTCTGGCAGCGAATGCCACGGGGTCGTGGGCGGACCGCCACGCAGGAAGATCCACACGCCCGCATCGAGCAGATCATCGGCAATGTCGCGGTCGATCGCCTCGTGAGTATCGGTGACGCCGCTTGCGGCATAGGCCGCGACGAACTCGCGTCCGTAGATATGGCCCGACACGGGCTTGCCGCGCTCCAGCGCGGCGGCAATTATCGCGTGGCTTCGCTCGTCGCCCATGGTCACGGGCACGAAGTCCATCTTCTCGCCAAGCGCCGCAGCCTCGGGCCAGCGGTCGAAGATTGCCGCGATCTTGTCGGGCGTCAGGTCGCCACCCGCTGTCTCCAATTCAGGTGATGTGGCAGGCACCGTGCTCGGCACTGTGAGGAAAATGGAGAGCGGCGCATGGCGCGCATCTTCCAGCATCATCTCGATGCCGGCTGCATCCATCACGTTGCCGATCTCGTGACTGTCGCAGAAGATCGTCGTGGTACCGTTGAGCAACGCGGCCTCCGCATAGGCGCAGGCCGTGATCATGCTGCTCTCGATATGGATGTGCGGATCGACCAGACCGGGCGCGACGATGCCGCCCTTCGCATCATAGACCCGACCCGGCGCGCCCTTCACCTGCTTATGGGCACCCGCAGGCTTCACGGCCGCGATGCGCCCGCCCGCGATCCATACCTCGCGCTCGGGCGCGATCCGCTCGCTATAGGTAGAAAGCACCCGTGCGCCCGTGATCACCAGATCGGCAGGCATCCGGCCAGAAGCCACATCCGCCAGCCGCCGGGTCATGGTGGAGAGCGGCGCCACGGAGAAGCGCGTCAGCGCCGATTTCGGAGGAAGCGAGGGCTTGCGTTGGTCCATGGTCGATCCCCTTCTGTGCGAACGATGCCAAAGGAAATATTCCCTAACGACATCGGCCATCTGGCTTAATAGTCACGGCCAAGCTTAAGCCGCAAGCTGGCGCTCTGTGAACATTGTCGATTCGTGATCCGGCAATACCGGTTCCGACAGAGATGAAGGGAAAGCTAGAACCTCGGCAGATCTACGACAGGGCTACCCTGGCGGGAGCAGACAACAAAAAAAGCGCCTCGAGGGCGCTGTCGGAGACTGAGGTGGCCAGTTGGAGAGCAGCGTTGAGGAGGCAACGATCCGCTTCCAACTGGCCGAGCCCACGAAGTCCCAGGAGATGCGGCGGACCTGAGCATCCGTAGGGCATTTCTTCCGCCGAGGCGGATAAGATAGCTTGAACATATTGGAAACATGCGCCGATGCAAGCGCATATGTGGCGGAAAAACAGCATTTTCCCAAAAAAGTTAACCCCCACTTGCYAATGGTTTAGGGCCTACCTGGGAGCTACCTCTTTTCTTACCCCGAAAGGGCTAGGCTCTTAGGAGGATGCGTCTTCCGCTTCGAGATAAGTCTTTACCGTCGCTATGAATTTCGACACCGAGATCGGCTTGGACATATACGCCTCGCAACCCCCCTCGCGAATCCTCTCCTCGTCGCCCTTCATGGCAAAGGCCGTGATCGCGATGACGGGGATGGATTTCAGCTCCTCGTCGGCCTTCAGCCAGCGCGTCACCTCCAGGCCGGAGACCTCCGGTAGCT
>NZ_JBFUMH010000069.1:0-25899 GCF_054049475.1 Microvirga sp. P5_D2
ATCCTGTGGCACGCGCAGCTCGAGCTTGCCGACCCGGGTCACCAAGGTGCGGGTGTAGTAGCCCGAGCGGTAGCCCAGGCGAGCCGAGGTGCGCTCGCCCTTCTCGGCCTGAAGGGCGTCGGTCATCTCGGCTTCGAGCATCTCCTGCATGACGGCACGCACGATCTCGCGCAGGCCGTCCGGGCTTTGGCTGAGAAGGTCCTTGATGGCAGCGGCGGCAGGTTTATCTTTGGCGTTGGTCATGGTGGGGCTCCTCTCGGAGTGCGTGACGTTGAACATCACCATCCTGCCATGACCGCCCCGCTCAGGCGATTTGCAGAACCTTCACCACACTACTTCCCAGGTCTGGTCCGTCTGTCGCGAACCTGGACCAGCTAGCATGTTAGGTCTCGCCATTGCGTAAGACAAGCAACCCTGCCGAACTCGGCTGGATAAGAAGTAGAGCCTTCCAAGTATCGGGCTCAACGGGGCAGCCTTGGATCTGTCTCATGGGCCGCTTCCGAAGAAGTGGCCTCCAGCTGCTAAGAACCTCCGATTAGGGTCATCTAGCGGCGATCCCTTGCTTTCAGGAACGTCCACTGTTTCTGCATTAAGCCGACCTTCGGCTTTCGTCCGGGAAGTGCCAAAACCGGGCATTCTCTGTGATCCAAGCTCGCATGAGTATTTCGCCTGTGGCATCGCGACGGCACGGGTCTTGCCGCTGATCGTGCCTTGGAGCCTCCAGTGCCGGCGTCGGCATCTGGTTTGTTGCGACCGTAGACACCCGCTCCACGTCTGGCGTAGTCCGAAGCGAGCCAGGTGGGTACCTGAGCTATCCCAGTGGGGCCGCTCACCGAACGTACTCTACAGCAAGCGTTCCATGCTTTGTGGAAGACGGACGCAGCGCCGACGTGCCGATATGAGCTCGGGCGCGCCTGAAGCGATACGACCGAGCGAGTACTCTCGAATTAGGCAACACCGGCAAACTTGAAGAAGTCACGGATGGTGACGATCGGGTCGCCATTGTCCAGCAGAACACCATCGGCCGGATCCCAGCCGCGCTGATGCAGATAGGAGTCCCGGTCGAACAACAGCACACCGATAATGGTCTCGCAGACAATGCGGCTGCCCACTTCGCCAAGCGTGTTGCCGTTGGCGCGGACCTCTGCCTCCTTCAGAAGGTAATACCACAGCGGCGTCTTCTCGATGAAACCGCCCTGGTCGAGCGCAGTGTTCGTTGCAGTGGAATTGTCCTTTCGAAGTTCCGCTTCACTCAACGGGACCACGCCCATCGCCTGAGCCACAGCCTGCCCGGTCGGCATGTGGAGCAGATAGCCGCGCACCAGATTGCGCTGAGCCAGGTGCTTGATCAGGGTTTGGAGGGTGCCGGTGAGATTATTGCCCTCATTAACAAGATCAAGGATGGGAGGCGCCAGATGGGTGTCGATCTTGCGGGCGAAGTGGGTCGGATCCGAGCTGCCCTTGTTGTCAAAGCGGTCCCATTCGATGATCCAGTTGAACGGCAGGGTTGGGGCGCCCAGGAACGGATTGTGGGTGATCGCCCCCGCATCGTCACGCTGGAAGCCTGTGCCGGTGAACAGGAAGAGTTGATCGAACGACGCGGACGGCTGCACGACGCCCGGACCGCCGTTGTTCTTGCCGAAGTTGCGGTTGTGATCGTAGGCTCTCCGCACCATGCTGTGACCGAACCGGAAGGCGGCGACCGAGAATTCGAGCGGCATGAACAGCCGCCTTCGATGGGGCGCGTAGAACTTCGGCCCACCAAACAGAACCTTGTCAACAACGCCCGGCATGGTCACCGTCTTGAGGTAGTCGTTGACCACGAGCCACTGATAGTGCCAGCGGACCCGCCGCCGAGCCCGATTGAACAGGCGGTTGCCGGGCCGAAAGCCAACCCCAAAGACCGGGAAGTCAAATCCATCATCGTTCTGCTCCGACGAGAGCCAGTCCACCACACGGTTATGGAATTTGAGAACTGCCAAGTGAAACTGGGCGATGATCAGGTTCTCATCGTTGCGGGCATCGCCGATGAAGGCTCGCGTGCGGAAGCTCGGGTCGTCGCGCTGCTCCTGCGTGAAATCCGTCTCCTGGATCACCCCCGCATCAAGCAGAGGCCCGATCCGGGGCAAATCCCGCTCAAGATCGTCAGCCGGCGGGATTTTGTCGCCCGGAATGCCACCGCCCAGAGGTGTGCCTGGAGGATTGTCTGTGTTGCGGCCGATGCGAAATTTGATGCCGTCGTAGAAGCCGGCGTCCTGGCTCGGGTTTCCGAACGTGGCGGGACCTTCCCCGTACACGCTATCGAGGTCCAGGTTCGGGCGGCGTAAGTTATGCAGATTGGCCGTGACGAATCCGGGATCAAGCGGGGTCAGGTTGGGCTTGGTGATGTCGCTCACGTCGGAGTTGCGGTCGGTGTTGGCGGTCAGGTCGTGATCGATGAACTGGCCCCAATAGGTGTAGACCGGCGGGATGGTGGAGTTCTGCTCGGGCGCTGCCGGCGTCTGCTCTGCCATGGCCGTCCCCAGCGCCCGAAGATCAGCAACGACTTTGGCGGGGTCGGTCGCTGGAAGATGCGCGTCCGGGTCTTTGGCGATTTGAGGGAACAGGTAATCGAACGGTGAGGTCTCGTTTCGTGCGAGAGCCTGAGCAAGACCCGGAGCAACCTTGCGGGCGAGGGTCATGCTCTCGACCTTTTGGTCGAGTTCCTGCTCCTTGGGGCCCTCTTGCTCCAGGATATGGCCGCCGTGCTTCAGAAACAGCATCGCTTCTCTCCGTGCTTGGGATCGTGGAATGGCCCGTCCGCGCAACGCAGACTCTGGAATGAGGCGGTCGAAATGGATCGAGGATGTAAAGCTGCTGGGTACTAAAACAGAGACGCGAAAATGCGATGCGCTATACAGTAGCACAATAACTCCAGCGAAGGTTTCAGATCAAACGCGCAAATGAGTTAGAGCCGAATTTGCTAAGCAAGCGGCACGAGAGTGTTTGAAGAAACCGCAGCAACGGCTATGACGTCCTGGAAGCTGTATCCGAGTGGTTGATTGCCCTCTTTGCGCCAAATTAGGTCCGCTTACGGCCCGTGAGTTCGTGATGCCAGACCACCACCAAGCCTGCTGAAGGTCGCCTTCGGGGCAGGAGCCGAGATTCCCTGCGCTTTCGGAACGTCCGGTTCGATGAGGATTGCTGCCTTCAGGCTTAGGTCTCAGGAGTGCCAAGTGCTGACGCTGTCGTGTAAGAGGGCCGCTTGTTCAGCTTTCGATTCATCTGGCCAAATCCCGATCTGGTCCTGCATGAGAGCGCCTGGGTCCGAGGTGTGTAGTAGTTGATCCGGATCTGCTTTCTGGCACTCGGTCCTAATGTCAGACCGAATGGAGCTAGTAATGCTCTCTTCGCTCCTATCGCCGTAAGTTGACCACGACGACGCCGACGAGGGCCATAGTGCCGCCGATAACGCCGAGCAAAGTCGGCACTTCCCCGAGCCAAACGAACCCGAGAAGCGTGGCGACTGGCGGCACGCAGTACATAAAGTTCGACGCACGGCTGGCCGGCAAGCGCGAGAGCGCGACGGCCCACGTGCCATAGGCAACAAGGCTGGGTACCAGACCGAGATAGATCACAGCCTGAATGCCCGAAGCCGATGCGACTGCAAACTCGGACGCGGCACTGGGCAACCAGGGCGACAGGAACAGAGCGCCAAGCACCATGTTCCAAGCCGAAACCGTCAGCGGCTTGTGCTTGGCGAAGAGCGGCTTCTGCACGATCGTCGTTACTGACGTGCACAGAGCGGCTCCGAGAATGAGCAGAGCCCCAGTGTCGAGGTGGATCCCCTGCCCTTCGCTGAGAGCAATCAAGCCGATGCCTGCAAACGACAGAGTTGTTCCGATCCAAGCGCGGACGCTGAACCGCTCGCCGAGCACGAGCATCGCAAGACCAGCGGTCATGATCGGGTTCGTGTTGATGATAAAGCTAGCCGCCCCGGCCGAGACCGTCTGCTCACCCATGTTCAGAAGAGCCGTATAGAGCGCCACGAAAAGAAAGCCGCCAATTACCAGCCGGAGGAAATCCGACACGGTTGGCCATGCAGGGCGCGTGACTGCGAGAAAGATTGCTGCCGGGATCGCCGCAACGGCAAACCGCAGGGCTCCGAGTTCAATCGGCCCGAAAGCCTGCAAGCCAGCGCGAATGGCCGGGAAGGCTGAAGCCCAAGCCAGGATCGTGACGACGATGGCAGCAGTGGTCACGCCGTCGACGGATTTGCTCTGAGAAGGATAGGCGGCACCGATGCTCATAACGACAACTCTCAAAGGGAAGTGATGGGGCCGGACAATCCTGCCAACTGAGCTGATTGACAATCGAACAATTCGAGGATCAGCTGTGCATATGGATCACAGCTCGCCACCACTGCCACCACTCGATGCTCTGCGCGCCTTTGAGGCCGCAGCCCGCCTCGGCAGCTTCTCGGCGGCGGCGCACGACCTCCACCTCACGCATGGCGCCATCAGCCGACAGGTGGCCAAGCTCGAACACTGGCTAGGCGAGAAGCTCTTTGACCGGCAGGCCCGCGGCGTTGCTCTGACCCCGCAGGGGCAGCGTCTCCATCAACGGACGAGCGAGGCTTTCGCGTTGATTGCCGACAGCTCCGACCGCTGGGTCGAGCGACGGGGCGCAGCTGTCGTCCGCCTTACGACCATTCCGTCGGTCAGCAGTCTGTGGTTGATGCCGCGCCTGAAGGCCTTTGAAAGCGGCAACCCGCCCTTGCGGATTGAGTTCGTCGTGGAGCATCGCAACACCGATCTCGAAGCAGAGGGCATTGACTTGGCCATCCGCTGCGGTCGTGGGAGCCTGCCGGGACGCGTCTCCGTGCGCCTGTTCGAGGAGCAGTGCTTTCCGATAGCCTCGCCCGCCGTAGCCAGTTCCCTCGGAACGGGAGCGCCGGAGCGGATCCTGGACTATCCGCTCGTGCACGACTCCGACGCCTCAGGCTGGCGTACCTGGTTTGCGGCACAAGGGATGGACTATCGTCCTCGGCCGCAGGACCGCCGCTTTGAGGACTACAACCTCGTGCTCGACGCCGCAGCCTATGGCCTCGGTGTGGCCCTGGCCCGTCCGCCGCTAGCCGGCGAGGCGCTGCGCAGCGGGCGCGTCGTCGCAGTCGATCCGCGGATGGCACTCAATCCTGTCTCCTATTGGCTTGACCGGCCCTCAAGCCGGTTGCGGCCGTCCGCGGCAGATCTCGCCCGGCGGATCATGGCGGAGGCGGGCTTGCCCTCCCCTGCGGTCGAAGCATTCTTGAAAACGTAGAACATCCTACGCGTCACGGTCGGAATAGATGCTCTCAAGGGATGAGTTCCGTCAGAATCGGCTGTCAGCCAGCCTGACATAGCTGGTTCTCGGACCTGATGAAGGACCGCTGGGGGTCACCCGGAGAAATTCCCGTCTCCTTCGGAACGTCCGCTTACATAAGGAGCCTGTGTGAAAACGCTGACGAGCCACTCCTCGAAGAAACTTTATGTCTCTTGAGCCTTATTAGGCCGCGAAATTCCCGGTGCAGACGCCAGAACTTGTACAAATATTTCACGCTAGTCGGCCCGGTTCGCGGTTTCACACAGGCTCATAAGGATTGCTGCCCTCGAGCTAACGTCTTGGAAGTGCCACTAGGAGACATTCCGGGCTCAGAGGCGGAATTTTGCGGGTGTCTATGCATGGAACGGCATAACCCTTGCCGCCGCCTCGAGCGTATGACAGGGCGGACGGTGCTGGCCCTTTCTGCCGTGATCACTTCCGGAGGAAGAAGTCGAGCATCATCTCCTGTACGGCCTCGACCATTTGCACGCCGGTCGCGGTCTTGCAGCCGGCGGCGCGGGCGGCTTGCACCAGAGGCGTCAGCCCATGCCCGGCGATGACGTCGCCCACGAACATCGAAGGGGCGAGTGCATTCGCGGGAACGGGCAGCGGGTCGCCGGCAGTCATGCCAAGCGGCGTGGCGTTGCACACCATGTCGCAGCCGGCCGGGTCCGGCGGGCCGACGTTCACGCGGCCACCGCCTTGGCTAGACAGGAGTTCGATCAGGTGGGCGGCGCGAGCTTCGTCGCTGTCGTGGATGATCAGCTCGCGAACCCCCGCCTCAAGCAGCGCGATGGCGATGGCGCTGCCGGCCCCACCGGCCCCGACCAGCAACACCCGCGCACCGTCCGGCTGGGCCCCCGCGTCCGTCTGCGCCTTCACGAAGGCAAGGCCATCGAGCATGTCGCCATGCCACGAACCGTCCGGGTTGCGACGTATCACGCTCACGACCCCCAGCAGCTTTGCCCGCTCGGAGCTGCTGGCACAGAGCCTGAAGGCAGCGAATTTATGCGGCATGGTGATCAGCAGGCCATCAACGTTAGGGACAGGCGTGAGTCCGTGCATGACGTCCTCCAGGTCCGGCTGCGGAACCTGCATGGGCACGCAGATGCCGTTGTGGCCCCGTGCCTCAAACCCGCGGGTCAACGTTTGAGGTGATTTCACGGCGGTGATCGGGTCGCCAAGGATCGGATACAACCGCGTTTCGCCGCTCAGACATTCAAGCATTCGGTGACCTCGGTCTTGCCATGCCGCTAAGCGGGGATGCCATCAGATTACCACCGCAATCGTTTAGATTGGGGATGTGTTTCCGTTGCGCCCTTCGCTCCGGCGCTGCGTTGACCTCGCATGAGGGGCAGCACTTTTCATGATAGTCCGGTGCCGGCCAAGGCGGGCATTGGCCGGCAACACGGGGGCCGGTTCAACCCGCATCGCGGGCTGGCTCTTGCGTTATGGCGTTCGCTGCCGCAGCCTTCAGCGCACGGTGTAACCGCCATCCACTGGGAGAGCGTGGCCGATCACGAAGCTGGAGGCAGGGCTGCACAGCCAGAGAACCGCGTCGGCGATCTCTTCGGGACGACCGAGACGCCCAATGGGCACCTCCTTCATCAGTTCCTTCATGGCTTCGGGCTGCGTTTCCAGCATACCCGTAACCATCGGCGTCTCGATGATGCCGGGGCACACTGCGTTGATCCGGATCCCTCTGGAGGCATATTCGAGCCCGGCGCTCTTGGTCAGCCCGACCACCCCGTGCTTGGAGGCGTGATAGACACCCCGCTCGGCGATGCCGACAAGTCCGCCGAGTGACGAGCAGTTTACGATGGCGCCGCTGCCTTGTTCGCGCATCTGGAGCAGTTCGTACTTCATGCAGTTCCAGACGCCGCGCAGATTGACCCCCATTACGCGGTCATAGTCCTCGGGGTCAGCATCGGCGGTCTCGGCAAGCGGGCTCTGCACCCCGGCATTGTTGAACGCCGCATCCAGACGTCCGAACGTGGAGACGGTTTCCTTTACCATCGCCGCCACCTCATCGATGTCGGCGACATCGCAACGGATGCCGATCACATTATGGCCGGCAGCGACGAGGCCCTCCGCAGCGGACCGGGCCCCATCCTCATCGATGTCAGCCAAAGTGACAGCCGCTCCCGCCTCGGCGAAGGCCTTGGCAGTCGCCAAGCCCATGCCGGAAGCCGCACCAGTGACGAGAGCAACCTTGTTTTTGAAAGACAGGTTCATGGAAGCATTCCTTTTGGCTGCAACAAGCGCGGGAACGATAGCGTTCAGGATCATCCGCGATTAGGTGGTGAAGTTCGCATAGACCCATGTACCCTGCTCATGAATACGGTGTTCCGGGTCGAACCTTTGGTTGCAGGCCTGCGCCGCCATTGACACCTGACGGTCAGTCCCGATGGGCTTTGTGCGAAGCTCGCGCCCAATCCGCTCCTACGGGTTAGGCGACAGCCGCAACAATCGATCCTCCGAGGGACCTTGTGCTCTCGGCGACCTGTTGGTCGTGATGACATAGAGATCCCGTCCGACCGGCATCACGTCCCTGAGCCGGTCGTTCGAGGTGAACACGAGCCTCAAGGCTCCGGCCGCTTCGTCGCATACGTAGAGGCCGCGGCCGACAAGCGCCGTGACAAGCAGTTCCTTCCCAGCGAACGCGATACCGGACGGGGCCCACGTGTCGTTGCCGGATTGAAGCACGGCGGGCTCCATTCCCTGTCGCTTTTCGTCTCCGGAGATCAGCGGCCAGCCATAGTTCGCGCCCGGCCTAATGAGATTGATCTCGTCATGGGCCGACTGTCCATGCTCGGCGACGAAGAGAGCGCCCGCTTCGTTCCACGCCAGTCCTTGTGGATTGCGGTGGCCGTAGGAGTAGACGTACGACCCCCGGAACGGATTGTTCTCCGGCACCTGTCCGTCACGCGTCATGCGCAGGATCTTGCCGGCCAGACTGCCGAGGTCCTGGGGCTGCTGACGGTTCTCCGTCCAACCCGTCGTGACATACAGATGTCCATCGGGACCGATGGCGATGCGTCCGCCATTGTAGAGCCGGTGACCTGGAATTCCCGCAAGCAGCACACGCGTCTCTCGCCACGCCTTGCCATCGAACCGCGCCTCAATGACCTTGTTGGTCAGGCCGGAACCGGAACTGTAGGAGTGGTACAGGTACGCAAGTCCACTCGTCTGGAAGTCCTCCGCGAGTGCCATTCCGAGGAGCCCGCCCCCGCCGTCATGAACGACGGGATCCGAGGTCGCGATCGCGTAGCGGTCCAACCGGCCATTCTCGATCATCACGATATTCCCACCGGCTTCGGTCATCACGATCCGGTTGCCAACCTGGTTGATGTCCCAGGGATAGTTCAGGTCCTCGGTAACGACCTCCACCGACCAGCCTCCGGGCGTCGTTCTTAGGATCGGCCTTGCGCCGGGCTCCTGCGCGAGAGCAACCGGAATGCCGAGGGCATCGGCAAGAGCAAGAAGCGAAAGGGCAACATGCAGACATCTCATCCGGCGTTCTCTCTGGTCATGGGTTGGCTGGGTTTCGCGAAGTGTGGAACGGGCGCAGCAATGGTGGATGCGCCTGGTGATGCGGAGCATCTTGCAGGCTAGGACGGGGGTGCGAAGGCAGTCCGAGTTTCATCATGCTAATTCCCGGTGCTTCCATTGGGCCGTCCACCCAGATACTGCTCGTCCGTGACCTTCTCCATCCAGTCGACGCTCCTGCCGTCGCGCATGTTGGTAATGGCCATGTGGCTCATGCCGTTGCTGGCGGTCGCGCCGTGCCAGTGCTTGATGCCAGGAGGTGTCCAGATGACGTCTCCGGGCCTGATGACCCGCTTTACGCCCCCTTCTTCCTGGACCCAGCCCGTGCCGGACGTGACGATCAGGAGTTGTCCTGCCGGATGGGTGTGCCATGCCGAGCGGGCACCCGGCTCGAACGTGACATGGCCTCCGGTGTTCGAAGTGTGTTCGTTGCTGGGGTAGAGCGGGTCGACCACCACCGACCCCGTGAAATTCGCCTCCGGTCCCTTTGCGGACGGCCGCGAGCCGCCCGGCATGATCTGCATGCTTTCAGCATGGACTGCCGTCGAGGCAATGAGCGCGAGAGAGATGGCCCTTCCGAGGAGATGTCTCATGGTCGTCCTTTCAGTCGCTGGTTTGACGGTGCCGGTTTGCCCACGGCAGCCATTCGCCGCCGAGGCCATGGCCCGAAATCAGCCTTCACGGCCCGCTGTCATGTCGATGACGAAGCGATAGCGCACGTCCTTGTTCACGACCCGCTCGTAAGCTCGGTCGATCTGATCGGGCGTAATCAGCTCGATGTCAGCCTTGATGTTGCGGGTGGCGCAGTAGTCGATGACCGCCTGTGTCTCGGCGATGCCCCCGATCATGGAACCCGCCAGGCTCTTCCGGCCGAAACCCAGCAACATTGTGTTTCGGCGTGCAAGTTTAACCCCGATTGAGGGGTGATCGGCATCCAACTTCGACCCCTCGTGTGTGTGGGCGAAGCTACCTACTCCGAGGCTGGAGCGGGTGGGTCGGGAGATGCTGGTTGTGGAGACGATTGCGCGCATCCGACGCGAGTTCTTCGTCAAGGGTAAGTCGATCAAGGAGATCGTCCGCGAGCTGAAGGCCTCGCGCAACACCGTGCGCAAGGTGCTGCGCTCGGAGGCCACCAGCTTTACCTACCAGCGGAAGATCCAGCCCTTGCCGCAGCTGGGGCGCTGGAGGGACGACCTGGATCGCCTGCTGGTGACCAACGCCAGCAAGGTGGCCCGCGAGCGCCTGACCCTCATTCGAGTCTTCGAGGAGTTACGGGCCCTGGGCTATGAAGGCGGCTACGATGCCGTACGCCGCTACGCCCGGGGCTGGCACCGCGAACGCTCCGCCGCCGTGGATGCCTACGTGCCGCTGATCTTCGCACCGGGCGAGGCCTATCAGTTCGATTGGAGTCACGAGGTCGTCCTGATCAACGGCACGACCGTGGTGATCAAGGTCGCTCATATGCGACTGTGCCACTCGCGCATGCCGTTCGTGCGCGCCTATCCGCGCGAGAGCCAGGAGATGGTCTTCGATGCCCATGACCGGGCGTTCGCTTTCTTCAAGGGCGCATGCCAGCGCGGTATCTACGACAATATGCGCACTGCCGTGGAGGCGATCCTCGTCGGGCGCGAGCGCACCTATAACCGTCGCTTTCTGCAGATGTGCAGCCATTACCTCGTCGAGCCGGTGGCCTGCACGCCGGCCTCAGGCTGGGAGAAGGGCCAGGTCGAGAACCAGGTGGGCCTGGTGCGAGAGCGCTTCTTCACGCCACGGCTGCGGGTCAAGAGCTACGACGAGCTCAACGCCTGGCTGCTTGACCGCTGTATCGCCTTCGCCAAAGCTCACAAGCATCCCGAGTTCCCCGACCAGATGGTCTGGTCCTGCTTTGAGAGGGAGCGGGCGCATCTTGTCCCTTATGCGGGCCGCTTCGATGGCTTCCACGCCATCCAGGCCTCGGTGTCCAAAACCTGCCTGGTTCGCTTCGACAACAACCGATACTCGGTCCTGGCCAGCGCGGTCGGGCGTCCGGTTGAGATCCGCGCCTATGCCGAGCGCATCGAGATCCGACAGGATGGGCGGGTGGTCGGCGAGCACCCGCGCCGCTTTGGCCGGGACCGAGCCGTCTACGATCCCTGGCATTATGTGCCGGTGCTGAGCCGAAAGCCCGGGGCGCTCCGCAATGGGGCGCCGTTCAAGGATTGGGTGCTGCCGTCCGCCCTGGAGCGGGTGCGCCGCAAGCTCATCCCCGTCCCGGACGGGGATCGGCGGATGGTAGCGATCCTCACGGCGGTCTTGAGTGACGGTCTCCCTGCTGTGGAGGCCGCCTGTGCCGAGGCTCTCAGCCAGGAGGTCTACTCGGCCGATGTTGTGCTCAACATCCTGAGCCGCCATCGCGAGCCGGCCCTCCCGATCACGATCATGACCCCGGATGCGCTACGGCTGCGGCATGAGCCAGTGGCCGACTGCGCCCGCTACGACGCCTTGAGGAGGATGGTGCGATGATGGAGCGTTCCGAGATCCTGACCGCCATGGGTCAGTTGAAGCTGTTCGGCATGAGGGCGGCCTTCGATGAGATCGTCACCACTGCCATCAAGCGCTCTCACGAGCCACAGCGCGTCGTGGAGGACCTGCTCACCGCTGAGATTGCCGAGAAGCACGCCCGCTCGATCAAATACCAGATGACGCTCGCCAAGTTGCCCCTGGCGAAGGGCGTCGAGGAGTTCGTTTTTGCCGACACCCCGATCAACGAAACCTTGGTTCGGGATCTGGCCGGCGGCGACTTCCTGACCCACCAGCGCAATGCGGTGCTCATCGGCGGCACTCGAACCGGCAAGACGCATTTGGTGATTGCGATTGCACGGTCGTGTATCCGGGCTGGAGCCCGCGGACGCTTCTACAACGTGGTCGATCTGGTCAACCGGCTTGAAGCGGAGACGCGCTCAGGCCGACAGGGGCGGCTGGCCGAGTACCTGACCCGAATGGACTTCGTGATCCTGGACGAACTTGGATACCTGCCGTTTGCGCTCTCAGGCGGCCAGCTTCTGTTCCATCTGATCAGCCGCCTCTATGAGCAGACCTCGATCCTCGTCACCACGAACCTCGCCTTCTGGGCGACCAGCCGGGGTGGGAGGTCGTCGCCGAGGCCGAGGACGGCCAGCGGGCGGTGGAACTCGCGGGCTCGACCCAACCCGACGTTGCCATCCTCGACTACCAGCTCCCGCTCATGAACGGCATCGAAGCCACCCGGCAGATCCGGGCCTTCCAGCCCCGGACGGAGGTGCTAATCTTCACGATGCACGGGAGTGAGCCGCTGATCCGCGAGCTCCTCGAGGCCGGCGCGCGGGGCTACCTGCTCAAGTCGGATGCCCGGCGTTTCTTGATCGCGGCGGTCGAGGCGTTGGCCCGGCACCAGCCGTTCTTCACGGGACCGGTCTCGGAAACCCTGCTGAGTTCCTACCTCGCCAACAGCCATGCACAGGGAGATGCGCTGTCGTCCAGGGAGCGCGGCGTGGTGCAGCTCATCGCGGAAGGACGCACGAACAAGGAGGTGGCCCAGCTCCTCGGCATCAACCTCAAGACGGTCGAGACCCACCGCGCCGCCGCCATGCGCAAGATCAACGCGCACACGTCTGCCGACCTGGTCCGCTATGCGATCCGCAACAAGATGGTCGAGCCGTAGAACCGGGTCGACGCGCGCCTACCGCGGTATTCGATCCTCCGGCCCGGCGGCTGGATCGGACACGTGCGTGTCCTTGCCATCCGGTGAGCCGAGCAGGGCCGCGAGCCAGCGGGTGTCGGGGTGCTGGGCGCAGAAGGTCAGGACCGCAACCGTGATCGGAACGCCGATGAAGGTTCCGGACAGGCCCCACAGGAAGGTCCACAGGAAGATCGAGAACAGGACCACGAACGGCGACATCGAGAGCGCCGTGCCGGACAGGCGCGGTTCGACATAGCTGCCGACCACCGACTGGATCACGTTGAGGCAGGCGAACACGGCCAGGACTGCCTTCCAACTCTCGAACTCCACCATCGCGAGCAGCGTCGGGAACAGGGTGGCGATGAAGGGACCGATAAACGGGATATAGTTGAGCGCGAAGGCGATGACGCCCCATTCCCGCGCGAGCGGCAAGCCGAAGGCGACCGCGAAGATCCAGACGAGCGCCCCGGTCAGCACGCTCATGAGCGTGCGCACCGCCATGTAGCGCCGGATCCTTGCCGCGGTCTGCGCACTGCCCCTGCTCAGGACATGGACAACGGTGCGGCTGGGCAGAGCCTCGATCTTCCGGGCCGTGCCGTCCACCTCGAGCAGGCCGAGGATCACGTAGATGAGCACGACCACCCAGAAGCTCAGGGTCGTGTTCACCTGGCTCGTCAACTTCTGCATGAGCCCCAGAAGCCAGCCGACATTGAACTGATCGGCCCACAGGCTCGCAACCGCAATGCCCTGCTCCTCGAGCCAGGCCGTCGTCCGGTCGTACAGGGCCTGGAAGCGGCCTATGTTGGCGATCACCCAGCGGGCAACGCGGCCGAAGCCCCAGGCGAGCAGCGAGGCGAAGGCGACGAACGCAGTGACGAGGACCAGGACGCTRGCCGCGAGGGCGAGAAGCCGCGGCATCGAGGCCTGAAGCCGTTTCTGGAGCGGCCACAAGAGGGCGATCAGGAACAGGGCAAAGGCGACGGGCGCGAAGACGGCGCTGGCGACGCTCATCGCGCCGAGCACGACGGTCAGGCCGATCAACCCGATCCCGGCATCCAGGATCCTTGCCCTCGCCATACGGATCCCGTCCCATGCCGTGTCGGTGCGCCATTCGACCAAGCCGGAGGCGGCGAGTCAATCCAGGCCAATCCTGCGGCGGCTGGGGTCAGGGCGAACGTCGCCTCCGGTGTTTCACCGCTCCATCCCAGGGTTTCCCCCAATAGCCAGATCGTCCGGCGGAGGCGAAGCTTCGGGGACGTGCCGCCGGCAACCCAACGCGAGGGAGGGCCCCCAAGGCAGTGGGAGGGCCTCCAAGGCAACGAAAGCCTGCAACACCCCATGCGCCGGCTCGAGGGCGGGATATGAAAAGCAGCACGCGAGACCTGACTGGCAGCACGGAAGTCGTGCCAAAGACCGCGATGCAACGGTTTCTCGACGCCGTCGAACGCGTGGGGAACATGGTTCCCCACCCCGTGGTCATTTTCTTGATCCTCATCGGCATCGTCATCGTGCTCTCCGCCCTGCTCAGCCTGTTCGGAGCGGCCGTCTCCTTCGAGCGCATCAACCCGGACACGCATCAGATCGAGACTGCCACCACAGAGATCCGCAGTCTGCTGACCACGGACGGCATCCGCTTCATGTACTCATCCCTGATCCCGAACTTCATGAGCTTCACCGCGRTCGGCCTCATGATTGTCGCGATGATCGGCGCCGGGGTTGCAGAGGAGTCGGGCCTAGTCACCGCGTTGATCCGGAAACTCGTCATCGTATCGCCGGCCTGGGCGCTGACCTATATCCTCTCCTTCGTCGGGATCATCGCCAGCATCGCGGCCGATGCGGGCTATCTGGTCCTGATCCCGCTCGCAGGCATCGCCTATTTGGCCGTCGGGCGGCATCCCCTGGCTGGCCTCGCGCTGGGTTTCGCTGCCGTGGCCGGCGCTTTTACCGTCAACATGCTGATCAAGCCGCTCGATGCCGTGCTCGTCGAATTCACCAATGACGCGGCTCATCTTGTCGATCCCAACCGTTCCATCGGCCTTGCCTCGAATGTCTGGTTTTCCTTCGCTTCCGTGCTGTTCCTCACTGTTATCATCGCCTTCATCACGGACCGCATGATCGCACCCCGCCTGGGAACCTACGATCCAAAGCTGGCCGCGGAAGGAACCACGACGGAGCAGGGCGCCGAGCTTTCCGAGCAGGAGTCGCGCGGCCTGCGTTTCGCCGGCATTGGGATGCTTGGGCTGATCGCGGTCTTCTGCCTGCTGACCATTCCCTCGGGAGCGCCGCTGCGGAATCCCGAGACCCGGGAACTCATCGGCAACTCGCCCTTCATGAACGGGCTGATCGCGCTGATCATGCTGATGTTCCTCGTGACGGGCTGGGCCTACGGCGTCGGGGCGGGTACACTGAAGACGCTGCCCGAGGTGATCGCCGCGATCGAGAAGTCGATCAAGAGCCTCGGCGGCACGATCTTCCTATTCTTCGTGCTGAGCCAGTTCGTCGCCTACTTCACCTATACCAACATGGGCACGGTGATGGCGCTCAGCCTGTCGGGCGCTTTGCAGGCCGCGAATATCGGTGCCCTGCCGCTGCTGCTCGGCTTCATCATCGTCGTCGCGATCATCGACCTGCTGCTGACCGGCGCCATCGCCAAATGGGCGATTTTCGCTCCGGTCTTCGTGCCGTTGCTCATGAAGCTCGGCGTCGAGCCGGAGGCGGTGCTCGCAGCCTATCGCGTCGGCGACTCGCCGATGAACGCGATCACGCCCCTGAACGCCTATTTCGCCCTCGTAGTCGGGTTCGCGCAGAGATACGACCGGTCCGCAGGCGTCGGCACCGTCGTATCGCTGATGCTGCCTTACGTCGTGTGGATGTTCATTCTCTGGACCGCCCTCTTCGCCATGTGGCAGATGCTCGGCCTCCCTTGGGGGGTGTGAGCTGATGCCGATGGTCGCCGGACGCGCTGGGTTAAGGCGATCGCAAGCAACGGAATGAGACAATGAGCAACTCTGCGCTTCCCCTCGATGTCGCCGCTGCGGAAGATCACCTGATGCGGTTCCTGTCCGTTGAGGGCGTGACTGGGCACGAAGCCCAGATCGCCGCGGCCGTCTCCGAGGCGCTCCGGAAGGCGGGCGTCCCGGCTTCCGCGATCCGCTTCGATGAAGCCCACAAGCGCATTCCCATCCCGACGGAAACGGGGAACCTGATCGTCGACCTGCCTGGAACCCGGCCAGGGCCGCGGCTCCTGTTCTCGACCCATCTCGATACGGTGCCGCTCTGTGCCGGCGCGAAGCCGAGGCGCGAGGGTGATCGCATCGTTTCGGACGGCACCACAGCCCTCGGTGGGGACAATCGCACCGGATGCGCGGTTCTCGTCATCCTTGTGGAGACGCTCCTGAAGCACGACCTTCCTCACCCGCCCATCACGCTGCTCTTCACGGTTCGCGAGGAAAGCGGACTGCACGGCGCGCGCGAGCTCGACCCGGCCGAGCTCGGCGGCGCGGTGATGTGCATCAATGTCGACGGCCAGGACCCGTCGGACCTGATCGTCGGCGCGGTCGGCCAGGAGAATTGGGAGGTCGAGATCAGGGGCAAGGCCTCGCATGCGGGTGTGGCGCCAGAGAGGGGCATCTCGGCGACCCTTGTCGGCGCTGTCGCACTCACCGAATCGAAGCGTGAAGGATGGTTCGGCAAGGTCGTGAAAACAGGCGGCAATGGCACCAGCAACGTCGGCATCTTCGGCGGCAAGGATGGCAAGGCCGCCGGGGACGCGACGAATGTCGTGACCGACTACGTCTTCATCAGGGGAGAATCCCGCAGCCCGACATCCGCATTCGCAACGGCGATCGCAAAAGGCTTTGAACAGGCCTTTCAGAGGGCCAAGGACGAAGTGAAGGATCATGAGGGCGAAACGGCCGCCGTGACCTTCACGCACGAGCCGTCCTACCCGCCGTTCAACCTGGATGAGCGCGCGCCCGTTGTGCGGCGCGCGGCCAGGGCGATGACCATGCTCGGTCTCAAGCCCAACTACCTGTTCTCGAACGGCGGTCTCGACGCCAACTGGCTCGACCAGCACGGCGTTCCCACCGTCACCATCGGCGCGGGCCAGGCGGAGATCCACACCATCAAGGAATACGTGAACCTGCCGGAATTCGCGATGGGGTGCCGCCTCGCCCTGCTGTTGGCCACGATCGAGGATTAGGGTGGCGCACGCATCAAGCCACCCGACCCTGGTACGACCGTCCGGGCGTGCCTCCGGACGGCCTCACGAGGAGACTGGCGAGTGAGTCCCCTTGCAAATATCGCCATCATCATCGCCCTGGCGGTCGTCCTGTTCATCTGGAACAGGCTGCCGGTCGTCATCGTCGCCATGGCGACGGCGCTGGCGCTGTGGGCGACGCAGATCCTCACGCTAGGCCAGGCACTGGGCGGCTTCGGCGATCCCGCCGTGATCTTCATCGCCTGCCTCTTCGTCGTCAGTGCGGGTCTCGAGACGACCGGCGTCACGGCCTGGGCCGGACAGCTCCTGATCCGGGGTGCCGGTAAGGAGAGCCGGACGCGCCTCCTCCTTCTCACCATGGGCTTCGTGGCCGTGCTCACCGCGATGATCAGCGTCAACGGCGCGGTGGCCGCCCTGTTGCCGGTCGTGGTCGTCATGGCGGTCCGTCTCAGTCGCAAGTCCTCGCAGCTCCTGATGCCCCTCGTCTTCTCCGCTCATGCCGGGTCGATGCTTGCGCTCACCGGCACGCCAGTGAATGTCCTCGTCTCCGAGGCGGGGCTCGAGGCGGGTGTCGGCGGGTTCAGCTTCTTCGAATTCACCCTTGTGGGCATTCCCCTGCTCGTGGGAACCATGGCCATCATCATTCTCTTCGGCGAACGGCTTCTGCCCCAGCGCAACGGCGCCAAGATGCCGACCGATCTCAGTCAACATGCCAGGACGCTGGTTGAGCAATACGGATTGGCTGACGGCATCTTCCAACTGCGCGTGCGCGCGACCTCGCCCTATGTCGGCCTTTCCCCATCGCAGATTGATCTCCCAGCGTTCCCAGGACTGCAACTCGTTGCCATGCAGGACGGCGAGAGTGCCGCCCCGCTGCGCCGGCCCGTGGGGGACGGCGACCACATGCTCGTGCGCGGGACAGCCGAAGCGGCCGCCATGCTCGCCAAGCGGATGCATCTCTCGTTTCGCGAGGACACGGCGTCGGACCAAGGCGAGGAAACCCTGTTCAACCGTCGCTCCGGCCTGGCCGAGGTGGTGATCCCGCCGCGCTCTGGGCTCATCGGACAGACCATGTTTCCGGGAATGGTCACCGACAGCGGCGACCTCATCGTTCTCGCCGTGCAGCGGGCCGGAGCCGAGGTGGATGCCGGCACCCCGAATTCCAGCCGCGACGGAATGGCGCTGCGCCCTGGGGACACCCTGCTGCTCCAGGGAACCTGGAAGGCTCTCGATCTCCACCTCAATGATCCGGACGTGCTGGTCGTTAATTCGCCCGAGCTGGTGCGGCGCCAGGCGGTGCCCCTCGGGCCGGGAGCATACCAAGCGATTGCCGTCCTGGCCGGCATGGTGATCCTGCTCGCAACCGGGCTCGTGCCGCCCGCCGTCGCGGGCCTTCTCGCTGCCGGTGCCATCGTTCTGTCCCGGATCCTGAGGGTCGAGCAATCCTATCGCGCCATCGATTGGACGACGGTGATCCTCGTCGGCGCACTGATGCCGCTGTCGACAGCCATGGTGGCGACCGGGGCCGCCCAGCTCATGGCTGAGGGTCTTGTCGGGCTGATCGGCGATGCCGGCCCCCTTGCCCTGCTCGCCGGCCTCTTCGTGCTCACCGCCATCATGGGCCAGTTGATCAGCAATACTGCGACCGCTCTGATCGTCATCCCCATCGGAATGGCGGCCGCCACGAGCATGGGCGTCTCGCCCCGTCCCGTTCTCATGAGCACCGCGGTGGCCGCGGCCGGGGCCTTCCTGACCCCCATCGCGACCCCCACGAATCTGATGGTCATGGGTCCGGGAGGCTATGCGTTCAGCGATTACTGGAAGTTGGGACTGCCCCTGCTCCTCTGGTTCTTCGTCGTGTCGGTCTTCCTCGTGCCGCTGATCTGGCGGTTCTGACCGCCCCTCGACGTTTCGGCATCGGCCAATTGAGGCGTTCAGGCTTCTTCTCCATGCGGTGGCCGTCCCAAAACCGTCCCGGGGTCTCCTTCGGGCAACGCAGGCACGCGGCTTCAACCCAGGCGGGCCTCCGGTCCCTGGCACGGCCAGGCACACTGCGGCCTCGGGTGTTTCCCCACCCTGAATCGGGGTTTTCCCCAATAGCCAGATCAGCCGTCTGGGGCGAAGCTCCGGAACCGTCCCGTGAGCGGACCGAACGCAAGAGCGCCACCTCGGTGCTCGCGCAGTCGTCTGGGACGGGTTCAAGGTTGCCGCCTCGGATCATCCGTCGGGACCATGCCGCTGGCAGCCAGACATCAGGAGAATGCCATGCGGTTCGGTCCCAGCATCTCGGCCTCCATTCTATACGGGCTAGGCTGGATCCTGCTTGGTGTTGCCGCCCTGATGGCCGTTCTCGCGATCCTGGCATTCGCTGGTTTCGTGACGCTGCCGATCTCGATCCGCACGGACCTGATCGGAGCGATGGTCTGTGCCGGACTGGGGATCCTGTCCCGCCTCCTAGCCCGCAGGTTCGAAGGAGCCACCAATCCGGGATGAAGCCCTGCCGGGTCCATGACGGCGTGGCTGCGGCAAGCCATGAATCTCGCACCAAACGGCCCGCGGAAATCACGAATGGTTCGGGGTCGTGCCCCAGACCGCAGTGGAGGCCAGATGAAAGGATCGGTCGCAATGCCGGGGATGATGACGACCAAGAACCTGAGGCACGCTTCCGCCCGGTTGCTCATGATGGCTGGCGTCCTGACCATCGGATGGTTCCCGACAGCCGTGGCGCAGCCCCAGCCGACGTCTCAGCCCGGCAACACTGCAACCCTCTTCGAGAACGTCCGGATCTTCGACGGAAAGAGCGCAACGCTGTCGGCTCCCTCACGCGTTCTAGTGCGGGGCAATGCCATCGAGCGCATCTCCGCGGACCTGATCGATGTCGGAGGCGATACTGATGTCCAGCGCATCGAGGCGGGCGGGCGCGTGCTGATGCCAGGACTCATCGATGCCCATTGGCATGCGTTCATGGCCGCCACGCCCCAGGCGGTCCTGCTGACCGGCGAGCCATCCTATCTCCACCTGCTGGCCGCCCGCCAAGCCGAGGCGACCCTGATGCGCGGCTTCACGACCATCCGCGACATGGGCGGGCCGGTGTTCGGGCTCAAGCGCGCCATCGACGAAGGCGTCGTGATCGGCCCGCGGATCTACCCGTCCGGTGCCTTCATCTCCCAGACCTCCGGTCACGGTGACTTCCGCTTCCCCTTCGAATTGCCGCGCAGGCCGGGCGGACCGCTGAGCTACACCGAGCTTCAAGGGATTTCCGCCATCGCGGACAGCCCTGATGAGGTCAGGCTGCGGGTGCGGGAGCAACTGCGGATGGGCGCGAGCCAGATCAAGCTCATGGCCGGCGGCGGCGTCAGCTCCCCGCCCCATAACCCGATCGAGTCGACCCAGTACACGGAAGCGGAGTTGCGGGCCGCGGTCGAGGCCGCCGAGGACTGGGGCACCTATGTCGCCGTCCATGCCTACCAGCCGCGTTCGATCCAGCGGGCCATTCGCGCCGGCGTCAAGGTCATTGAGCACGGACAGCTCGCCGACGAGGAGACCGTCCGGATGATGGCCGAGAAGGGCATCTGGTGGAGCCTGCAACCCCTATCATACGGCCTGCACATGTCTGAACACATGCCGACTGCGTCAAGGGCTCGGGCGACACAGGTGTTCGAGGGCACTGACAACGCCTTCAGACTCGCGCGGCAATACAACGTCAGGACGGCCTTCGGTTCCGATATCCTCGGCGATCCCGCCGCCGCGAGCCAACAGGGCGCTGCCTTGGCCATGCTGGCCCGCTGGAACACGCCCGCTGAGGCGCTCAGGATGGCGACGGCGAACAATGGTGAGCTGATGGCTCTTTCGGGCTTTATCAATCCCTATCCCGGCAAGCTCGGCGTCGTCGAGGAAGGAGCGTTGGCGGACTTGCTGCTGGTCGACGGCAATCCCTTGGAAAACCTCGATCTAGTTGCGGACCCGGACAGGACCTTCCTCGTCATCATGAAGGATGGCAGGATCTACAAAAATGCGCTCCCCAAGTGAGACCCCGTCCACGGGGCCACCCCCCGGGCCGGTCCAAGTAGGGACGGCAGGTTCCGACGGGGCATTCAGACCGAACCTCCGTGGGTCGATCTTAGCCGGGTTGCGCCGCCTCGTCATCGCGGGACTCCGTTTCCTGTTCTGGATCGTGCTCATCACGTGGAGCGCCTTGGCCATCCACTACTCGAACTTGCCGTGGGCCGGGCTGCGCACTGGATTGGCGGCGGCCTTCGCGGCGTTTGCAGTCTGGGGTCTCTGGCTGTCGCGTCGACGCCACATGCCCGCGGTCGTGGTCGTGCTGTTCCTCGGGGTGGTGGCGTGGTGGATCGCCATCCCGCCCTCGCACAATCGGCCTTGGCGGCCGGAAGTCGCGGTGATGCCACGGGCGGTAATCGACGGCGATCGCGTGCGGCTCACGGGCGTGCGCGACTTCGACTACCGCAGCCGGAATGACTTCACTGTGCGTTACGAGGATCGGGACGTGCTGCTGTCCCACCTGATGGGACTCGATTTCTACGTGACGTATTGGAGCGAGGGACTGGTCGGGCACACGTTCGTGAGCTTTATCTTCGACAACGCGCCGCCGCTGAGCATCTCAATCGAGACGCGCCCGGAGGTCGGCGAGGGCTTCAATCCTCTCGCTTCGATGTTCAAGCAGTTCGAGCTGATCTACGTGGTGGGTGATGAACGTGACCTCGTCGGCGTGCGCGCCAACCACCGCCGGGAGACGGTGTATCTCTACCGCCTCAATACTTCGGCCGAAGCTGCGCGCCGTCTCCTGCTGGTCTATCTGGAGCGGATCAACGAGCTCACCGATCGCCCAGAATGGTACCACCTGCTGAGCAACAACTGCACGCTCAACATCATTCGCTACGCCAACGCGGCCGGTCGGGAGGGCCGGTTCGACATCCGCCATCTCTTCAATGGCCTGATCGACAGCTACCTTTACCACTCGGGTCGGGTGGACACGACGCTGCCGTTCGAGGAGTTGCGGCGGCGCTCCCTCATCAACGAGGCGGCGCAGGCGACTGACGGCGCACCGGATTTCTCGCAGCGCATCCGCGCGGCCCTACCGACGGGGCCGCATTGATACCTGCCCGCCCTCTGCGTCGATGCTTGCAGGTCAGCACGCGTCGACAGCAACATCCGGTTTGAGCAATCGTCATGATCATCGGGTCCCGCGAAGCGACTGAACATCAGCATGGTTCCGGCCCGCCGTCGGGGCCGCATCCCTGGCTTTCCCCGTTGATCGATCCGCGCTTCGGGGATGCCGAGGACGATATTGCCAGCACCAAGAGTCGATCCCTCCTTGCCATCGGCGGACGTCTACTAGCGGAGATCAGCCTTCCGAAGCTCGTCGTAGCTTGGGTCATGCTCATAGGCCTTCCCGCCGTCCTACTGGGCCTTGCCCCTCTCATTCTGCTGGGATGGGGCGCCAGGATATCCGGGAAGTTCACGACAGGGTTCGCAGGGATCTCGTCGCTCCTGATCACGATCGGCCTGATTGTCCTTGCCTGGGTCGGCGGCAAGCCGCTGCTGCGTGGGGCGGAGCAAGGCTTCTGGTCCCTGAATGCCTTGGCCGTGCAGCCGGTTTATGCCTTGTTCCGGGAGGGGCTAAGGCATCTGGTCGGGCGGCTGATCCCGGGCGCCGGGCCACGCCGGCGGGTGCACCTCTACGCCGCGGCCGCCATCGGTGGCGGCATCCTGGTGAGCGCCCTGTCCTTCTGGTTCGTCCAGCTCGCCTGGCCCGCCACGCGATGGATCGGTGAGGCGGGAGACGTCTTGGCGCCCCAAAGGCTGATCGTCCCTGCATTTGCGAATGCTGTCGTCATCATCGGATGCTATGTCATGGGTGCCGCCCTCGTGTGGGCGTTCGCAGATGCCACCCTAGGGCGGCCGATCGACCTCATAACCTTCGCCGACGTGCCATCCGAATCCCGGACCTGGCGCGTCGCACACCTTTCCGATCTCCATGTCGTCGGGGAGCGGTACGGCTTCCGGATCGAGAGCGGCCGGACCGGACCTCAGGGCAACGGAAGCCTTCACGATGTTTTCGACCGCCTCGAAGCCCTCCACCTGGAGCAGCCGTTGGACCTCGTCCTGATCACCGGCGACATGACGGATGCCGGTCGGTCAGCAGAATGGGCCGAATTCCTGGATGTCGCCGCAGCACACCTGGGTTTGGCCGAGCGCCTGTTGATCCTTCCCGGCAACCACGACGTGAACGTCGTCGACCGCGCCAATCCGGCCCGTCTCGAGCTGCCGACGAGCCCCGGGAAGCGCCTGCGCCAGATGCGCACGCTTTCCGCCATCGCGGCCCTCCATGGTGACAGGACGTTGTGCTACGACTCTGAGACGGGCCGCTTTGGCCCCACTCTCACGGAGAGACTGGCTCCCTACCGCAACGATATCGAAGCCTTTGCCGATAGCGGAGGGTTGCGCCAATCGCTCCGACTGGCCCGGATCTGGGACGAGGCTTTCCCGATGATCGTCCCGCCGACGACGGACGATGGCCTTGGCGTCGTGCTCCTCAACTCGAATGCCGAAGCGCATTTTTCCTTCACGAATGCACTGGGCATGATATCGGCCCTTCATGCTCAGGCCCTCAAGGCTGCCATGAGGCAATTCCCGCGCGCCGGCTGGATCGTCGCGCTCCATCACCATCTTGTGGAGTATCCCACGCCGGCCCAGGCGTTTTCCGAGCGCATCGGGACAGCCCTCGTCAACGGATCCTGGTTCGTGCGGCAACTCCGGCCGCTGGCCGGGCGTCTGGTGGTGTTCCACGGCCACCGGCACACCGACTGGATCGGACAGTGCGGCGGCGTCCGGATCGTCTCCGCCCCCTCGCCCGTCATGGGACCGGCGAAGGACGGCAAGGTCTCGTTCCTCGTTCACACGCTTGCGGTTGATGGTGAGGACTTGCTCCTTGCGGCACCAGAGCGGATCGAGGTGGAGCTTTCGGGCAGTCAGGGCTGAGTCGATCCCCGGCGATGGTCGTCCGCGACGCGATCCGGCCCATCCGCCTGGTTCGGCGGTTCGAGCAGAAGAGCCAGCCAGCAGGTCGATGGTTCCTTGGCACAGAACGTGACGGGGGCGACCGCGATCGGGGCACCCATGAAGGTTCCCGGCAGGTCCCAGAGGAATGTCCAGAGAAAGATCGAGCACAGGACCACGAACGGCGACATGGCCAGGGCACTGCCCGAGAGGCGGGGCTCGATGTAGCTCCCGACCACGAGTTGGACCGTGACGAGCAGGGTTGGGAACAGGGGCCACAACGGAAGGTCCACTAATGGGATGGACCGGGCGTGCTTACCGGCGCACCCTTCATGAGGGGCGCCCCAGCACGAGGATCTGAGCCATGSCCACAGCTCCGCTTCAGCCCGTTGCCACCCTTGGGATCGACATCGGCAAGAACAGCTTCCACCTCATCGGCCTGGATGCGTGTGGCGCCATCGTCCTGCGCCAGAAGCTCTCGCGTGGGCAAGTTGAAGCTCGGCTGGCCAACATGCCGGCGTGTCTGATCGGCATGGAAGCCTGTGTTGGCGCCCATCATCTCAGCCGCCAACTTCTGGCCCTGGGCCACGACGTGAAGCTGATCCCGGCCCAGTTCGTGACGCCCTTCCGCAAGAGCCACAAAAATGACTTTCGCGACGCTGAGGCGATTGCCGAAGCCGTCCTGCGGCCGACCATGCGGTTTGTGCCCACCAAGACGGTCGAGCAGCTTGATCTGCAAGCCCTGCATCGGGTCCGATCACGCCTGGTGGGGCAGCGCACGGCGGTAATCAACCAGATCCGCGCCKTCCTGCTGGAGCGCGGCATCGCCGTKCGCCAGGGGCTGCGTTCGCTGCGGCAGGCGCTGCCTGACATCCTGGCCAAACGCACCGATGTGCTCACGCCGCGCATGGTGCACCTGAGCGAAGGCCTGATGCAGGACTGGCATCATCTCGACGAGCGCATCGATGCTGTCACCGAGGAGATCGAGGTGCTCGTGGCCGCTGACGAAGCCTGCCAGCGTCTGATGAGTGTGCCAGGAGTGGGACCGATCATCGCCAGCGCCATGGTCGCCGCTATTGGCAACGGTGCCGCCTTTAGCCGAGGCCGCGACTTCGGCGCCTGGCTCGGGCTGGTGCCGAAGCAGACCTCGACGGGCGACCGCACGATCCTGGGCCGCCTGTCCAAGCGCGGGAACAGCGACCTGCGCTCCTTGTTGATCCAAGCCGCCCGCGTGCTGCTGCTTTGGCCGGCCAAGTGGCGCCAGCACAGTTTCGGGAACTGGCTCACAGCCGCTTCGACCCGTCTGCACCACAACGTGCTGGCGGCAGCTCTGGCCAACAAGCTGGCGCGGATTGCCTGGAGCGTGCTGAGCCAGAACCGCACCTATGAACCACGAACAGCGGCTGTGAGGGGCTAAGGGCGATCCCGCCCCTCTACTACCACTAGCCGATTAGAACCCGCCGAGGTCTGCGAGAGGAAGACGAGATGGAGAACGGTCGCGCCGTCGTATCTGTGCTCTGGTGACCCTGATGGCCGTAAAGGGCCGATCTGCTGATGAGAACAGATGCGCGCGGAGATCCATGATGGCCAGGAGTTCGCCTCCGCACGGGCCGGATCCATGAGCGCAAGACCACCCTCACCATCGCGAAAAGCCTCTTGCGACGCAAAGCCTCTTGCGACGCACGGCCGGTCCATACAAAGGGGTCAAACTGAGTAGTAGCGGATGTTGGTGCGAAGGTCCGCTCATCCCAGCAGTGCAGAAGTACGGCGAAGGTCGGCCCCGTGCCATATGTATGGTCCGGCCGTGCGTCGCAAGATGATGTTGGCAGAGTGACGAACGTGAGAGCTGCATCAATGTATTCGGCCTCAGGGTGGAGCCTCAGCTCCGGGCCATCATGGGTATCCGCGCGCATCCAGGACTCGCTACCGGAAAGACCTCTGTGGGCCAAAATGGCACCCAGTCTTGTGGTTGCGCCGGGCAGACCGTTCGTCCATCTCTTCCTTCATCTCGCAGACCTCGGCGGGAAACTGCTGGTTATCTGACGGATGTCATTGTCCGACCCTCAGGGTT
>NZ_JBFUMH010000070.1:0-24823 GCF_054049475.1 Microvirga sp. P5_D2
AGGTACGGGAACGGCTCCTCGAGCCGGCGTGAGGCGAACTGGGCCAGGCTGTCGTCGAGGCGCTTGTTGATGGCCGAGATGGCAGAAGCCGAGAAGCTGTGGCCGCACAGTTCCTCGGTAATCGCCTTGACCTTACGGGTGGAGACGCCCTGCACGTACATCTCGGCCAGCGTGGCCACCAGCGCCTGTTCGGAACGCTGATAGCGCTCGAACAGCTCGGTCGAGAAGCGGCCGTCGCGGTCCTGCGGCACGCGCAGCTCAAGCTTACCCACCCGGGTGATGAGGGTGCGGGTATAGGAGCCGGAGCGGTAGCCGAGGCGGGCTGCGGTGCGCTCGCCTTTCTCGGCCTGGAGGGCATCGGTCATCTCGGCTTCGAGCATCTCCTGCATCACGGCGCGGACAATCTCGCGCAGCCCGTCCGGGTTGTGGCTGAGAAGGTCCTTGATGGCAGCGGCGGCAGGTTTATCCTTGATGATGGTCATGGTGGGGCTCCTCTCGGAGTGCGTGACGTTGAACATCACCATCCTGCCATGACCGCCCCGATCAGGCGATTTGCAGAACCTTCACCACACTACTGTTGCAAACAGGTCGGGTAGCCAAGAACGCCGCCGGCCATCACGCCCGGCGCCGGAGTTTGTACCAACCGCCAGTCTGGTCCGGGATGATCTTTGTCAATGTAGGAAACAGGGTGTGTGCCACCGTGGCAGCGGCACCGTTGAGTGCTGTTTCGTGAATCAGCCGCTGGAAGGAGCTCGTCGATGGCTTTCAAACACGTTCTCTTTCACTCTGCCGCTCGCGAGAAGATCTTGAGGGGTGCCAGCCAGCTTGCGGATGCCGTGCGCGTGACTCTCGGCCCGCGATCAAAATCGGTGCTGATCGAGAGAAAGTGGGGCGCGCCGATCGTCTGCAACGACGGCGTCACCATCGCGAAGGAGTTCGAGCTCAAGGACCCCGAGGAAAACCTGGGCGCGCGGATGCTGCGTCAAGCAGCTGAGAAGACGGGCGAGATGGTTGGGGATGGAACAAGCACCGCAACGATCCTGGCCCATGCCATCTTCGCGGACGGCGTCCGCAACGTGGCCGCCGGCGCCAGTGCGGTCGACGTCAAGCGCGGCCTGGATCGTGGCGCCCATAAGGCCATCGTGGCCCTGCGGGGCCTGTCACGGCCGGTCGCGACACGCAAGGAAAAGGCCCAGGTCGCGGCGATCTCGGCCCATAATGATCCGGCTATCGGCGAACTGATCGCAGACGCCATGGACAAGGTCGGCAACGAGGGCGTCATCACAGTTGAGGAGTCGAAGACGACCGAAACCGTTCTCGAGGTCGTCGAGGGGATGCAGTTCGATCACGGCTATCTCTCGCCATACTTCATCACTAATGCGGAAACCATGGAAGCCGTGCTGGAAGACTGCCTCATCCTGCTGTCGGACCGTAAAATTGGTGCGCTCAATGACATGCTTCCCTTGCTCGAGCAGGTCGTCAAGGCAGGAAAGCCGCTGCTGCTGATCGCCGAGGATGTCGAGAGTGAGGCCCTGGCCACGCTCATCGTCAATCAGCTCCGCGGGGGGCTGAAGTGCTGTGCGGTCAGGGCCCCCGGATTCGGCGACCGTCGAAAGGCCATGCTGCTGGATGTTGCGACCCTCACAGGTGGTCAGGTGATCGCCGAGGAGCTCGGGCTCAAGCTCGAACATGCGACCATCGAGCAGCTTGGGCGTGCCACGCGCGTGGTCGCCGACAAGGACAACACAACCATCATCGGCGGGACTGGCGAGCGCAAGCAGATAGAAAGCCGGATCGAGCAGATACGCCGCGAGATCGACAAGGCCAGCAGTGATTACGATCGTGAGAAGCTGCGGGAGCGCTTGGCCAAGCTCGCCGGTGGCATTGCGGTGATCAGGGTCGGGGCTCCGACGGAGGCCGAGATGAAGTCGAGAAAGGAGGCGCTTGATGACGCCATCAGCGCTACCAAGGCGGCGGTGGCGGAGGGGATCGTGCCGGGCGGCGGGCTCGCGCTGTTGCGATGCATCGAGGCCGTGGCTCAAGAGGAGGCCAGGTGCGAGGGCGACGAAAGGACGGGCATTCAGATCCTCAGGCGCGCGCTCGAGACACCAACCCGTCAAATTGCTGAGAACTCGTCCGTGGATGGCGGAGTCGTGGTCGCCCGCATGCTTGAGGGAAAGGGAGACTATGGTTTCGATGCGGGTCGCAAGGAATATGGCGAGCTGATGGAGGCCGGCATCATCGATCCGACCAAGGTCGTCCGTGTCGCCCTTGAGAACGCAGTCTCCGTGGCCAGCGTCCTCTTGCTGACGGAGGCGACCATGACGGAAGTTCCTGAAGCCAAGAAGGAGCACGTTGCCGAAGCGGAACTATCGCTTTAGGGTCGAAGGGATGATTGCTCGCGCTGTGTGTGTCAGACCCGCGGCGCCCTTTCGACCCGAACAGCCGTCACCTTGTATTCTGGCGTCCGTACCAGACGATCACGCACTGATGAGGTAAGCCGGTTCACGAACAGCTCGGGGCGGTGGAACGAAACGAACAATTCGCCAGGCGATACAGTGTCAGTCACGCGCAAAGGTAGAATTGTACAACCGTAGCGGCTGCGAACAAGCACCGGTTCACCATCGGTAAAGCCGAGCCTCAGGGCGTCAGCGGGAGCCATGTCCAATGTATCAGTAGGCTGCAGCAGGCTGTTCGGCGTTCGGCCGGTCATCGTGCCGGCGTTGAAACCGTACAGCCTCCGGCCGGAGGTCAAAAGCAGCGGATAGTCAGCGTCCGTGACTTCCGAGGTTCGCACGAAAGGAACCGGCGTCAGTTTGGCGGCCTTTCCGATGGGAAAGCTCGTCTGGTGCAACACCGGTGTGCCGGAATGGCGCTCATCCGGACACGGCCAATGCGGGTTTTCGTTATCCAGGCGATCGTAAGGCAGTCCGGCCACGGCCGGCCACACAGCGCGCACTTCGTCCCAAATCGCTTGCGGGTGCCCGAAGTCGAAGCCACCCGCATGGCCCAGGCGGGCCGCAAGTTGCTGGATGATCACCCAATCCGGCTGCGCGTCGGCTGGAGGCGCCACGACGGCCCGCACCCGCTGCACACGGCGCTCCGCATTCATGAACGTCCCATCCTTTTCGAAGACCGACGCGACCGGTAAGAACACCGTGCCGAACTCGCGTGCTGTCTCGTTCAGAAATAGGTCCTGGACAATCAGCAGGTCGAGATTAGCCAATGCGGCTCGTGTCTGGGCCGCATTGGCGAGCGTCAGGTAAATGTCATAGCCGATGACCCATAGGGCCTTAAGTCGACCCGCGCCGGCCGCATCCATCATTTGGAGCAAATCAAGACCGTGAGTCTTCGGCAAGCGCGCTCCCCAAATGGCCTCGAAGCGCGGGCTGGCCTCCTTGAGCGACTGCGCGCCGGTGAGGGATGTCGGCTCACACCCCATGAGGGCTGCTCCCTGGACGTTGTTCTGTCCGCGCAGAGGATTGATGCCGCTTCCGGGCCTGCCCAGGTTCCCTGTCAGGAGGGCAAGATTGATGAGCGCCTCCACGCCCTCGGTACCCTGGGAATGTTCGGTTATGCCCAGCCCATGAAAACACATCGACGGTTTGCCGTCGGAATACATACGCGCTGCCATGCGGATATCTCCGGCGTCCACTCTGCACTCAGGTGCAACTTGCTCGGGCGTATAAGCCTTGATGAAAGTAGCAAATGACTCGTAGCCGGTGACCCGTTCGGCCAGGAAGTTCTGATCTGCCAGGCTCTCGTCAATCAAAGCAGCCGCGATCGCATTGAGCAGCGGCACGTTGTAGCCCGGGCGGACCGCAAGGTGCAGGTCTGCCATGGCTGCCAACTCAGTCCGTCGTGGATCGATGACGATCAGTCTGGCACCGCGCAGCGCCGCCTGCTTGATGCGCGCACCGATCACCGGGTGATTTTCGGTCGGGTTGGCGCCACAGACGAGAATGGTTCGTGCGCGTTCGATATCGTCGAAGCTATTGGTCGACGCGCCGGTGCCGAGCATGGATTTCAGCGCCTTGGCACTCGGCGTATGGCAGACGCGGGCGCAGCAATCCACGTTGTTGGTGCCCAGCACCACGCGTGCTAACTTCTGGGTCAGATAGTTTTCTTCGTTGCTCGCGCGAGCCGAACCCAGCACACCGACTGCATCGGCCCCATACGTGGCGCGGATACGCAGGAGCTCATTCGCTACGTGCTCGAGCGCCGCATCCCATGTCGCCGTCTCCCAGGCGCCGTCACGCCGGATCATGGGCGTGGAGACTCGATCAGGCGCATGGTTGAACTCGAATGCATAACGCCCTTTCACGCACAGGTGGCCTCGGTTCACAGGGCTGTCAGCCGGCCGGACAGCCACGATCCGCCCCTCGGATGCACCAATCTCCATCTGACAGCCGACACCGCAATAGACGCAGGTGCTGCGTGTCCAATGAGACACGTTCTCCGGACTGCGCTTGTCAAACAAGGCGCCGCTTGGACAGGTATCGACGCACGCCCCACAGCTGACGCATCCGCCTTCCAGCATGGTCTTGCCCCTGCCCGGCGCCACATAGGTTGCGTCCCCGCGCCCGATCGCCTCCCAAACGAACTGTCCCTGAAGTTCATCGCAGATGCGAATGCAGCGGTCACAATGGATACACTGGTCCATCGCGACGCCGATATAGGGATGGGTCTCGTCCCGGAAGAGAACGCTGGTCACATCTGAGCCGCCTGCAGTCACGCCGAATTCGTTTAGAAGACGGTGAAATGGCAAGTCTGGTCTGGAGGCGACGGCATCGGGCGGATAATGCTCAGCCAACAACTCGAGATTGGTTTTTCGAAAGGAATGCAACGCCGGCGAATGGGTGCGGACCTGCATGCCCTCCTCTACTACGTTGGTGCAACTCGCAATCGGCCTTGGCTGTCCTTCGATTTCGACCACACACAATCGACAGCCACCTGAAGGGGTAATGCGCGCGTCGTGACACACCTGCGGCACGGGCGCTCCCGCGAGCCGGAGGGCGTCGATCAGGAGCGTTCCGGGTGCGACCCACTGAGGCGTCCCATTGATGATCAGGCGAAGCACGACGCGAACTCCTCGGCGTAGTGCCGTTCAACCGCGGAGGCGAACTCGGCCAAGCCGCGACCGTGTCCACAAAGGCTGGTGGCGGCCAGCACGTCAATCAGCGCTGCATAACGCTGGCGGTCGATCCTGCGGCCCCGTGCAAGTTCCCGAAAGGCTTCGGCGAGAACGGGAGTGCCCTGGCGGCACGGAGTGCACTTGCCGCACGACTCATATGCGCCGAAACGAAACACCTCGCTCATGACGGCGGCCAGTGGCGTGTCGTCAACAAAGGCTATGACACCACCATGTCCAACCGCACAGCCGATGGCCTGCAGTTCCTCATAGCCGAGGCGCGTGCCCAGGAGATCCGGCGGCACGATGCCGGCGAGCGGGCCACCGACCATCAGTCCCTTCAGCCGCCCGCGGCGTAGGCCCCCGCCCAGGTTCTCGCAGACATCAGCCAGCGAAATGCCGAACTCAACCTCATACAGGCCAGGTTGGCGAAAGAGCGAGTTGAGCGACAACAGCTTGGTGCCTCGGCTTTCAGAGAAGCCGAGGGACGCATATGCATCCGCACCATGCTCGACAATCCACGGTACGGCGCAGAGCGTCTCGACGTTGTGCACCAGGGTTGGTGCACCGAACAGACCGCGCTCGGTAATCTGCGGCGGGCGTGCTCGTATCTCGGGTCGGCGCCCCTCGAGCGCGTTCAGCATCGCGGTCTCTTCGCCACAGATGTAGCTACCCTCGCCAACCGCCAAGGTAAGGTCGAATCTGGCCCCCAGCCAGCCCGCCGCCTTGGCCTGCTGCAGGGCATGACACAGAATTCCCGCAGCATCCGGGTATTCCTTGCGCACGTAGACGTACCCATGCGTCGCTCCGACCGCGCGTGCCGCGATCATGGCGGCTTCGATCAGACGGAACGGATCGTCTTCAAGGAGGAAGCGGTCGGAGAATGCTCCCGGGTCGCCCTCGTCTGCGTTGACCACCAAATATTTCATGGTACCAGTGCGCGACGCTACTGCTTGCCATTTGCGACCGGACGGAAAGCCAGCTCCACCGCGCCCGCGTAACCCAGATTTTGCAATCAGTTCTACCAGCTCTGCCGACGCCATTGTTTGGGCCTTCTCCCACGCGGCTCCTCCTCCCGCAGCGCGATAAGTCGCAAAATCGCGCGCACCTCCGGCGATAACATTGTTGAGCAGCACGGTCTGGCTGCTGCAAACAGCAATGTGGGGGCGGAGATCTTGGCTGGCATCGCTCGGCGCAGCGTAGCACTTCCCCAGGCAATAAACCGATGGGGTGGCCGCGACAGCGGCAGTCCACCGGATCGGATCATCGGCACGCGCGGCAAAACACGCCAAGCCGCAACATGACTGTCCCGCAAGAGAGACATCTGCGAGATGATAGAACGAACTTGCGCGAGCGTGTCTCGGCAATTCACTCATGGCTGGCRCCATCTGCCGATGCGGCAATGCAGCAATATAGCGCCGTTTCGACCCATTGGGTATGCCTTTCCCAGCCCGGCCAAGATTCGGGATCGAAGTCATGGTCGAGCAAGGGACGCATATTGAATCTCTGCAGCATCACATCATTGACCATTCTCAATGATTTGCCCCTGCTTTTGCGAGACTTTGACATGAATGCTCACCTGTGGAGGCGGAATGCCCTGGGATCCTATTCGAAAGCGTCCTGAAGAGTTCGCCCGCTCAAACCTGCGTGACTATGATCGGGCGGTCGAAGACTTCTCGTGGGACCAGGCGCGTGCCCTTCTCGACGGCTTGTCCGATGGCGGATTGAACATCGCCTATGAAGCGGTTGACCGGCACGTCGCCCATGGCCTTGGGAACAAAATCGCCCTTCGCTGGATCGGTCAGGATGACAATATCCGCGACTTCACCTACAGCGACTTGCAGCGGCAGGCCAACAGATTTGCCAACACTCTTCGTTCCCTGGATGTCACCAAGGGCGACCGCGTGTACTGCCTCCTGGGCCGTGTTCCCGAACTCTATGTCGCCGCGCTGGGAGCCCTGAAGGCAGGGGCGGTCTTCTGCCCTCTCTTTTCGGCGTTCGGACCCGAGCCCATCAAAGCCCGCATAAGCATCGGCGAGGCGAAGCTGCTCGTCACTACCGAGCATTTCTACCGCCGCAAAATTGCTCCCTGGCGCAACGAACTCGGCAGCCTCCGCCATGTCATCCTCATTGATGGTGACGCTACAGGGCCCGATGGCACCCATGGCCTTGCAATGCTGATGGACAGTGCCCCTGAGACCTTCGACATTGAGCGCACGCGTCCGGAGGATATGGCCCTCCTTCACTTCACCAGCGGCACCACCGGCCGGCCGAAGGGAGCCGTGCACGTGCACGCGGCGGTGGTCGCCCATCACATTACCGGACAATTCGCGCTCGATCTCCATCCGGATGACATCTTCTGGTGCACGGCCGATCCGGGCTGGGTCACCGGCACGTCCTACGGCATCATCTCACCGCTGACGAACGGCACGACGATGATCGTGGACCAGGCCGAGTTCGACGCCGAGCGGTGGTACCGCATCCTGCAGAATCAGAAAGTCAGCGTCTGGTATACTGCGCCGACGGCAATCCGCATGCTCATGAAGGTCGGGAGCGAGATTGCGCGGCAGTTCKATCTCTCGCATCTCCGGTACATGGCCAGCGTCGGCGAGCCTCTCAACCCAGAGGCCGTCGTCTGGTCCGCGCAGACATTCGGAAAGCCGTTCCATGACAACTGGTGGCAAACGGAGACCGGTGGCATCATGATCGCCAATTATCAGGCCATGGATGTCCGTCCCGGCTCTATGGGCAAACCCCTGCCCGGTGTGGTGGCGGGAATTGTCGAAAGGCAGGATGCGCACATCCGCGAAATCTCGACTCCGTCAACGGTCGGCGAACTTGCCTTGCGGCCCAGATGGCCGTCGATGATGCGGGCCTACCTCCATGAGGAGGAGCGCTACCGCAAATGCTTCGCGGACGGCTGGTATCTCTCCGGCGATCTCGCGATGCGCGACGCCGATGGCTACTACTGGTTCGTCGGCCGCGCCGACGACATGATCAAGAGCGCCGGACATCTGATCGGGCCGTTCGAGGTCGAAAGTGCCCTGATGGAGCATCCGGCCGTTGCGGAGGTGGGTGTCGTCGGCATCCCGGATCCTGTCGCCGGAGAGACCGTGAAAGCCTTCGTGGCCCTCAAGGCAGGGGTCGCGCCGAGCGAGGAACTGCGCATGGAACTCCTCGGCCACGCCCGCAAAAAGCTTGGCCCGGCTGTCGCCCCTAAGGATATTGCCTTTCGGCAAAACCTGCCGAAGACCCGCAGCGGCAAGATCATGCGCCGCCTGCTGAAGGCGCGCGAACTCGGCCTGCCTGAAGGTGATACTTCCACGCTTGAGAGCGAAGAGCGATGACGGAAATGACTTCGAAGCCGCGGCTGTCACGCGCCCACGAACTCGATCTACTCAAACAGATGATCCGGATCCGCCGGTTCGAGGACAAGTGCGCCGAGCTCTACACCCAGGAGAAGATCAGGGGCTTTCTGCACCTCTACGACGGTGAGGAGGCTGTCGCAGTTGGCATCATTCCCGTCCTCGAGAAACGGGATCGCATCGTTGCGACCTACCGCGAGCATGGTCACGCGCTGGTTCGCGGTGTTCCCATGGCGGCGGCCCTGGCCGAAATGTATGGCAAGCGGGAGGGGTGCAGCGGCGGCCGCGGCGGTTCCATGCATCTGTTCCACCGGGACGCCAACTTCTATGGGGGTAATGCCATCGTGGGCGGCGGGCTCCCCCTTGCCGTCGGCCTCGCTCTAGCGGACAAGATGCGCCACCAGGATCACGTGACCGCCTGCTTCTTTGGGGAAGGCGCTGTGGCCGAGGGTGAGTTTCACGAAAGCCTCAACCTGGCTGCGCTCTGGACCCTGCCGGTGCTGTTCGTGTGTGAGAATAACCTCTACGCCATGGGAACCGCCCTGGAGATCTCGGAGTCAGAGATCGACATCCACCGCAAGGCACAGAGTTACCGGATTGCTTCGGAAGCCGTGGACGGCATGGACGTGGTTGCTGTCGAGGCGGCCGCCCGGCGAGCCATCGACACCATTCGATCGACGGGCAAGCCCTATTTCCTTGAATGCCGCACCTATCGCTTCCGTGCGCATTCCATGTTCGATGCTCAGCTCTACCGCAGCAAGGAGGAAGTCGAGGCCTGGCGCGGGAAGGATCCGATTGCCCGCTTCCAGGGGTGGCTGGAACAGAACGGTTTGATCCATTCGGAGGAGTTCGGGCGCATCGAGGCGGATGTCGCGGCCGAAATCGAGGCGGCGGTCGCTGTTGCCGAAGCGGGCGCCTGGGAGGCGGTCGAGGAGCTCACCCGCCATGTCTATGCCCCGGAGCGACCCGCCCCGCCTAAGGGCATATCGACAGCCACCGGCAAACCGGGTGTCGAGACCACCTACCGTGAAGCCGTCCGCGAGGCCATCCGCGAGGCCCTGCACCGCGATGAGCGTGTCTTCCTGATGGGAGAGGATGTCGGCCACTATGGGGGCTGCTATGCCGTCAGCAAAGGGCTCCTTGCCGAATTCGGCCCCGAGCGCATCCGCGACACGCCCCTGTCCGAATCCGGCTTCACGGGTGTTGGCATCGGAGCCGCCATGGCTGGCCTGCGCCCGGTGGTCGAGCTCATGACCTGCAATTTCAGCATGCTGGCGCTCGACCAGATCCTCAATACGGCGGCAACGATCCGGCACATGTCCGGCAATCAGTTTGGCGTGCCCCTGGTGGTCCGCATGGCGACCGGTGCCGGGCGCCAGCTTGCGGCGCAACATTCACACAGTCTCGAAGGCTGGTACGCCCATATCCCGGGAATCCGGGTGCTTGCCCCGGCAACCATTGAAGATGCTCGCGGCATGCTCTGGACCGCACTCCAGGAGCCCGACCCGGTCCTCATCTTTGAGAACATCATGCTCTACAATCAAAAAGGGATGGTGGCCGGCGATCCGGGACCGGTCAATATCGACAATGCGGCCACTCGCCGGGCGGGGCGCGACATTTCCCTGATCACGTACGGCGGATCGCTCTGGAAAACCCTCGAAGCCGCCGAGACACTGGCCAAGGATGGCATTGAGGCGGAGGTGATCGATCTTCGGTCCCTGCGCCCTCTTGATAACCGCACCATTATCGCGTCGATTTCGAAGACACGCCGCGCCGTCATCGTCGATGAAGGCTGGCGCAGCGGGAGCCTGGCCGCGGAGATCGGGATGCGCATTGTCGAGCAGGCCTTCTGGGAGCTCGATGCGCCCGTCGCCCGGGTGTGCAGCGAGGAGGTGCCGATCCCCTACCCACGCCATCTCGAGGAGGCTGCCATCCCGCAGGTTGCGAAGGTCGTCGCGGCCGCACGAGCAGTCTGCGGCAAGTCTTGATGGAGACGCCATGAGCGAGTTCCTGATGCCATCGCTTGGTGCCGATATGGAGGCGGGAACGCTCGTTGAGTGGCTGGTGAAGCCTGGCACGCCCGTGAAGCGGGGCGACATCATCGCAGTCGTCGAGACGCAGAAAGGGGCCATCGAGATCGAGGTGTTCCAGGAGGGTACCCTCGAACGGCTCTTGGTTGAGACTGGCGCGACCGTGCCCGTGGGCACGCCCCTCGCGCTGATCCAAGAGGCTAAGGCAGGTGCTGGTCCCGGTCTGATCGAAGCTGCACAGCGTGAGCCGCCGCCTCCGCCTGCTTCAAGGCGAGAGATGACGGCGGTGCCCGTTGCCCCCGCGCCAGCGGCCCTTCCGATACCCAGTGCTCCCGGGCGTGTCGTTGCTTCCCCCGCAGCTCGACGGCTCGCGAGCCTGCAGGGCGTTGATCTCTTCCGGATCAAAGGAAGCGGACCCGCCGGGGCGGTGCTCCTGGCCGATGTGGAGATGGCGCAGCAATCAGGTGCTCCGGCAGAGGCTCAGCCGCAAGCGCTCTCCAGCATCGCCCAGATGCGCAGCGCCATCGCAGCCGCCATGTCCCGGTCGAAACGTGAGATCCCGCATTATTACCTTTCGCATTCAACCGATGCGGGAGGGGCGCGGGAGTGGGTCGCTCATCTCAATGCCCAGCGCCCCCCAGAACAGCGTCTGCTCATAGGAGCCTTGTTCGTCAAGGCCACGGCTCGTGCGGTCAACCGCTTTCCCGAGTTCAACGGGTTCTTCACGGACCAGGGGTTTCGTCCCAGCGGCCAAGTCCATGTCGGCGTTGCCGTTGCGATCCGCGGCGGTGGCCTCGTCGCCCCTGCGATCCACGATGCCAACACCCTCTCCCTTGATGCTCTCATGGCAGGGATGCGCGATCTCGTCGAGCGTGTGCGCGCGGGACGGTTTCGCAGTTCCGAGATCGCCGATCCGACCATTACCGTTTCCAGCCTTGGCGAGCGCGGGGTCGACACCCTGTTCGGTGTCATCTATCCGCCGCAGGTCGCCATCGTCGGGTTCGGCAAGGTCGTCGAGCGGCCCTGGATCTGCGACGGCGCCGTCATGCCCCGGCCGATCGTGACGATGACGCTCGCGGCGGATCACCGGGTGAGCGACGGCCATCGCGGTGCGTTGTTCCTATCCGAGATCGATCGCCTCCTTCAGGAGCCGGACACCCTATGACGAGCCCCGACATCCACACCATTGTCGAACAGGAATTGAAACGTATCGCGCCGGACGTCGACGTTGCAGCCATCAATCCCACGGGCGATCTGAGGGAGGAGTGCGATATCGACTCGATGGATTTCCTGAACCTGGTGACCGCGCTGCACCGGCGTCTTGGAATCGATATTCCTGAACTTGATTACCCCAAGCTTATAACCTTGGATGGTGCGGTCGACTATTTGCAGCGCAAGCTTGCCGTGGCTTGATCTGCCGAATCCCTGCGGTTCCGCCACGAGGCAGTTGAACAAATGTGTCTTGTCGAGGGGCGCCCGAGAGCAGCGGTACCGGAAACAGCGCCCGACCCGGTTACCGATGCGTCGGCGCAGATTGCTGGCGGGATAGGTGGTGGCTTGGATGACAGTCGATGATGATGTTGCAAGTGGAGAGCAAGGGTGGACTGAAGGAGCCAGGACTGAGGTAAGCTCTACCAGCGGTCACACCAGCCGGTAGATCTGCCGATACTGGTGATCACCATCTGCTGAACGTGCTAGATATCTCGGTGGCCTGTGTGCGGGTTGAGGCTGCGGCCAAAAAGGCGCCAAGCACCGAACGAGTCCAAGACCGATTGGGATAACTTTGATGATCAATCCCTTTTTCATCTTCGCGACGGGTATCGAGAACAGCAATCCGACAATCTGCGATGGCCGGACGCGCATTGATGAAATGGAGAAATGCGGCCACTACACGCATTGGCAAACGGATTTCGAACTCGTCCGCGAGCTTGGCATCTCGTACTTACGGTATGGCGTTCCGCTTCACCGCAGCTATCTCGGCCCCGGCCGCTTTGACTGGGAGTTTTCCGACCTGAGCTTCAGCGCTTTGAAGCAGCACGATATCGTGCCGATTGCCGACCTGTGCCATTTCGGTGTGCCTGACTGGATTGGCAACTTCCAAAACCCCGACTTTCCCGACCTGTTCGCCGCCTACGGGCGCGCGTTTGCCGAGCGCTACCCATGGGTCCAGCTCTACACACCCATCAATGAGATGCTGATCTGCGCTCTATTCTCCGCCAAGTTGGGACTGTGGAACGAGCAGGGGCGGACTGATGCAACTTTCGTTACTGCGCTGAAGCAGATCGTCAAAGCCAATGTGTTGGCGATGCGGGAGATCCTTGAGGTTCGTCCGGACGCATTGTTTATTCAATCCGAAAGCGCTGAGTATCATCATGCTGAGGAGCCGTTGGCACTCAGGCTCGCGGAGATGCGCAACCAAGTGCGCTTCCTCTCGCTGGATCTCAATTACGGCCGGCGTCTTCAATCCGGTATATACGAGTACCTGATGGACAACGGAATGACCCGCGCAGAGTACAACTTCTTCCGGACCCACAATCTTCGGCATCACTGTATCATGGGCACCGACTACTACTACGGCAATGAGCACCGGATCTCCGCCGACGGCTCGTCACGGGTGGTCGGTGACGTCTTTGGCTATGACGAGATCACGCGTCAGTACCACGACCGCTATCATCTACCTGTGATGCATACGGAGACGAACTATCCTCAAGGAGCGGCCGGAGACGAAGCAGTGGAGTGGCTTTGGCGGCAGTGGGCGAATGCACTGCGGGTACGCAATAGTGGTGTACCGCTTGTTGGGTTCACCTGGTACTCGCTGACAGACCAAGTGGATTGGGACATTGCGCTCTCTGATGAGAGAGGGACTGTCAATCCGCTCGGCTTGTACGATCTTGACCGACAGATCCGTCCCGTTGGGCGTGCCTACAAGCAACTGATCGAGCGCTGGCAAACGGTGCTGCCCGTCCAGAGCGTCTGCCTAGTGGTACCGGTCGTGCTCCCGAGCGAGTATGAAGAACCAAGTGCGATACGGCGGCGGGAGTGGATGCGACAGTATCATAAGGCTGAGCAAAGCTTCCGCCAGAGTGGCGGAAGTATCGAGCCGCTTTAAGGGAGCGGAGCTTGACCAAAGGCTACACCTGCCTTGCTGTTCTCCGGTGTGCTACTACTCAACGAGATGAACGGACCCACCAACGAGGGCTGCTCGGAAGCGCGGGAGTGTGCCAGCAGACCTGCGCTACGGCTGCACAACATCCTTAGGCACAGATTGAGCCAAGTTATAGCGCTGTCATGATCAGGATACCATGCTGGTTGCCGGGATTCCAGATTGCAGGCTAGTGTCCTGCCCTCATACCGCCGAGCAGCGCGAGATTCAAAAAGTCCAATGCTATAGTACTTGTTGCATCCCGGCTGCCCGCGGTTCCCTTCAGGAACCAGGGGCTTTGCTGATCAAGGAGGGGTTCGGCATGGGGCGTCCAGCCGGTTCTACGTGTCTAAGCTGCCACGGGTGTCAAACTCGTCTCGTACGGGAGCCCTTCCTCAATCGGCAGCGACGGATCGCGCGACCACTCGTTCCACGAGCCGAAGTAAATGCGCACGTCCTTGATGCCGGCCTCCTCCAGGGCCACGAAGGTGTTGGACGCCCGCGCGCCCTTGAAGCAGTAGACGATCACCGGCGTGTCGGGCGTGATCCCCACGGTGGCACACTCGGCCAGGATCTCCTCGCGCGACTTGAACATCGGCCCACCCGGCGTCGGCTTCATCATCCGGTACCACTCCAGCCAGACTGCCCCGGGAATCCGGCCCTTGCGCGGGCAGAAGTCCTTGCCGTAGGGCGACGAGCTCTCGCCGATCCACTCGTCCACGTCGCGAACGTCGAGCTTCACGATGCGCTTGTCCGCAACCGCGGCCTTCATCTCTTGCAGATCGACAAGGATATGGGTGTCACCCTGGACCAGCGGGAACGGCCTGGCGATTGGCTTGGGCACGTCGATACTGCTCGGCTGCCCAGCCGCGAACCAGGCGACATAGCCGCCGTGGAGGATCCTAATCTTCGGGTAGCCGAGATAGCGTAGCAGCATGTAACCCCGGCAGGACTGGCCAAAGCCTGTCGTCATCGACTGCTCGTACAGTACGGCGGTCTCCGTGCCGGATAGGCCGGCCCTGCCGAACGCAGCAGTGAAGGTGTCGCGGAGGGCAGTGAGCCCTTCGGGCGTCGACGTGGCGAGATAGGTGAAGATCGCATGGATGTTGATGGCGCCCGGCAGGTGCCCTTCGGCATATAGGGCCGGATCCCGGATATCGATGGGAACCACGTCCTCCGCCTGCATCATTTCGCAGAGTTCCATTGGCGAAACGAGAACTTTGCCAGTCATAAGTCTCTCCCTGCYTGATGCCTGATCGGATCCGGCGCCAATGTCAAAGCATTCGATCTCTGGTGATCCAATTACCGCCAGCGCACTTGAGGGACCTTGAGAAAGGTCAATTTGGCTGAGTGAGGATCCACGCTTGTTCAGATACGTGACGTCTCCCGCACGTCGCTATCGATCATTGCCTCAAGCTGAAAGCCATGGCGGCACTCCCTGTCCGACTGACAAATGATGATCCTTCTGAGGACACACGGCAGGATCTTGAGAGGCTAGTGGCCATCGAGAATCACATTGCAGCAGGGATCGTTCGTGCCGAGGGTACGTTGAAGCAAGCCGATGTGGCGGTTTGGCTTTCTCGCGCTAGTTACCTCGTATTCCAGCACCAGCACGGCGGGGTCTCCGATCGCCTCTTTGCGACTGGGACGAATCCTGTCGGTGAGGGTCAATTCTGATCGGACGCAGAATGATTTCGTTCTTCACACCATACCGTCATGACTTTGCCCGGATTGCGGCCTGCGTTCCGCGGATCGAAGTGGCAGACCCGAGTTTCAATGTGGAGCGCACCCTTGAGCTCCTGCACCGAGGACACCAGGAGCGGATCGCCCTCATGGTGTTTCCCGAGCTCGGCCTGTCAGCCTATGCCATCGACGACCTGCTGCACCAGGATGTACTTCTGGAGGCCGTCGAGAGGGGCATTGCGCGCCTGGTGGAGGAGAGCACCGACCTGTTCCCGGCCTTCGTTGTGGGTGCTCCGCTGCGGCTGGACGGACGCCTCTACAACGCGGCGGTGGTCATTCATGCGGGGCATATTTTGGGTGTCGTGCCTAAAGCGTATCTCCCTAACTACCGCGAGTTCTACGAGCGCCGCCACTTCGCCCCTGGCGTCGGGATCCACGGACAGACGATTGCCGTGGCGGGTGCCCAGGTTCCCTTCGGAATTGATCTCCTATTCCGCTCCAGCGGCAGCTGTGCGTTCACCTTCCACGTGGAGATCTGCGAGGATATGTGGGTGCCGCAGCCGCCGAGCACCGCCGCGGCGCTGGCCGGAGCGGAGATTCTTCTCAATCTTTCCGCGAGCAACATCACCATCGGAAAGGCCGAGGACCGTCGGCTGCTCTGCGGCTCCCAGTCCATGCGTTGTATTGCAGCCTACGCCTATTCGGCGGCAGGTCCCGGCGAGTCGACGACCGATCTCGCTTGGGATGGTCATGGTGGCATCTTTGAGGACGGCCTGCGTCTTGCCGAGACCGAGCGGTTCCCATCGGGCTCGACCATGGCGGTGGCTGACGTGGATCTCGGCCGCCTGCGCCAGGAGCGCATGCGGCGGGTTACGTTCCGCGACTGCGGTGACGAGATGAAGGTCAACCCGAGCGACTTCCGCATCATCCCTCTCGCCGTCGATGCGCCGGAGGAGGCATTGTCGCTGCGCCGCCCTGTCGAGCGGTTCCCCTATGTGCCTTCCGATCCCACCAAGCTCGCGGAGAACTGCTACGAAGCCTACAACATCCAGGTGCAGGGATTGGCCAAGCGCTTGCAGGCGACCCGGACGGAGAAAGTCGTGATCGGCGTCTCAGGTGGCCTCGACTCGACCCAGGCTCTTCTCGTCTGCTGCCGCGCCATGGACAAGGTTGACCTGCCGCGCACCAACATCCTTGCCTTCACACTGCCGGGCTTTGCTACCAGCGAAGGCACCAAGGGCAATGCCTGGACCCTGATGCGGGCGCTTGGCGTCAGCGCTTCCGAGATTGATATACGGCCTGCGGCACGGCAGATGCTGCAGGATCTCGAGCATCCCTTCGCCGAGGGGCAGGCTGTCTACGACGTAACCTTCGAGAACGTTCAGGCGGGCCTGCGGACCGATTACCTGTTCCGTCTCGCCAATCACCACCGTGCGATCGTCGTCGGCACGGGCGATCTTTCCGAGTTGGGGCTCGGTTGGTGCACCTACGGCGTCGGCGATCAGATGTCCCACTACAACGTCAACGCATCGGTATCAAAGACCCTGATCCAGCACTTGATCCGGTTCGTTGCCACTTCCGACGACGTGGACGAGACCACGGCCGAAATCCTCCAAGACATCCTGGCCACCGAGATCTCTCCTGAACTCGTGCCGCAGGATGCCTCCGGGCAGATCCAGTCAACAGAGGCGACTATCGGGCCCTATGCCTTGCAGGACTTCAATCTCTACTATCTCACACGCTACGGCTTCCGACCCTCAAAGATCGCCTATTTGTCCTGGCATGCGTGGAGAGATTCCCAGGCAGGCACGTGGCCGCCGAACATTCCGGAGACTTCTCACCGCGCCTATGAACTTGGTGAGATCAAGCATTGGCTCCGGGTCTTCCTCGGACGGTTCTTTACCAACCAGTTCAAGCGGACGGCAATGCCGAATGGGCCGAAGATCTCGTCTGGCGGATCGCTGTCGCCCCGCGGCGACTGGCGCGCTCCATCCGACGCAGGGCCCGCGGCCTGGCTGGCAGAGCTGGAGAGCGGCGTTCCAAATGCCGAGCCCACGTGAGGGCAGGCCGATCCAAGCTTATGGAGGATTGCGAATAGTCAAAGACAGATTGTGCTCGCCGGCGGATCGTGGGGGGCATTCGAGTCGATGATTGGCGGGAGGGTCAGCGATGCGCCAGATATTGCCCAGAGCGGTTTTTCTGACCAGCTTGCTGCTCAGTGGCCCAGCACTCGCCGATCTCTTTGGGGTCTCGCCTTACCAGTACGGTCTCCTTGTCAATGAGGCGCTGAAACAAGTTGGATCCGAGATCCGCCTTCATCGTAACAACTGTATGGAACGCCCTAGCGTCGAATGTCGCTTCTCCTCGGACCGCATCGTCGTGCTGGTGCAGGGACAGACCCATCCACCTCAGACGAGCCGGATCGTTATTGAAGCTGACCTTATGCAGGACGAAGCCGGTGGCAGCCCGATTCAGATGGTTGCCGACTGCGTGCTGATGCTTGGCGCGACCATGGTGGTCGTGGATCCCCATCTTCCCACAGTGCGCCGTGTGCAATTGCTCTCAGATCTAATAACAGAGGTCCTCGACAGGGGATCGAGTGAAAACGAAGGCGTGAATGCCCGTTACACCCTGGTCTTCGACGAGGCCGCAAGCGGAATGTTGAACATCGTGGTAACGCCGCTCAACTCCAGCACTGGCGATAGCCTCGTCGACCAAGGTCTTCGAAAATCTGGAACGGCAGCGCCTCGGCACTGGAGCCATCCATGATCCGCACGCTCGGCATCCTTCTTCTCCTGATGGTTCCTGCCTTTCCGAAAGCACAGGAGTCAGGCGATCCCAGTGCAGGCCTCCGCTTGGCTCGCGAAGTCTGCGCGGCCTGCCATGCAGTCGAAGCGGGACAGAACCGCTCGCCTCGCGCGCAGGCGCCGACATTTACGCGCATCGCCCTGACTCCCGGCATGACCACGACCGCGCTTACGGTCGCTTTAAGGACCTCACATAAGACGATGCCGAACATCATGCTGGAGCCCAGGGAACTCCGGGACGTAACGGCTTACATCACGAGTTTGCAGAGGCAACCTTGACAGACTGTGCCACGGGGCGGCCGCTCGCGGCAGGGCTGAACCGCATCAGGGCAATAAATCAATAATGCATCGTGCGGGAAGGGGCCGTGCTTTCCCGCCCCGAACAATGCGCCGCTTTGAAGTGTGCCGCAAGCAGCCCGGCCTTCGCAAAAGCTTGCTGCATGTCTGCCGAACTCATGGCAAGCGTCGTCTTCAGGTCCACAACGCCTCCCGCAGCAGCTGCGACAGTCGCGGACGTCGCAACGCCTTCGTACGGAACTTCGGACACAATCTTGAAGTCGTAGTCCCCGAAGGTCATGTAGTCGGCCAAGAGCTTGCCGTCGGACCGGGAGAAACGCTCGCGCACCGCCTCCTCACGGTCTCAGGCTTGGCCAGCATCCCTTCGATCACCTGTGGCGTGAAGCGGCCCTGGATGATGAACAGCGGCATGTTTGCCTGCTTCTCACCGTTAATTTTATGCCATGTTCGAGAGGCTGACGGGGCGGATTATCAAGGTTGAGGGCGCGTGCTCTCAACGCCCCTTCCACATGGCAAATTTCACGCCCAAATGATTGTCCGTGACGCGTGATACGTATCGAAGTGCATGGCCTTCTGCAGACGATGGCTGTCGCCAGCTCCAATCTCTTCGGAGGCGATACGCAGCGCCTTGCGCCGCTGGTCGGGCTAGGCGCCGAATGCGTGGCGCGCTGGTTCCTGCTCTGGCGGCAGAGCTCCGCCTGTCTGAGAGAGCCGACAAACAATTGCTTTGGATCGTTGACAAATGGCAAGGCCGTGTGCCGCTCGGTCGGGTAAGTGAACAAGAAGTAGCATTGGGAAGGCGAGATCCATGCCCAAATTCTTCTTCAATGTCGTCCTGAATGGCCAGCCGACGGTGGATGGGCTAGGACAGAATTTCCCGGATGAAGGTGCCGCGCGAGCGCATGCCCGCCACCTCACCGTGTTGCTGGCGGATCGCTGTCGCGACCCGACGAACAGTTTTGTCGCCGTGAGTGGGTTGGATGGTCGCCTGGCATTCACGGTGGCGTTCCGGTCATCCGGACCACAGGCCTAAGGGTTGGACCGGCAGTCCCGACCAGCGCTTTCAAAAGATGACGCAGGTGGAGCCTCCGAGCGGGATAAAGGCGATCTTCCGGTCCTTGTTCCAGAGTTCGACAGAATTGCCGCTGGCATATTCCTTAGCCCTATTGATCGCCTCCTCATCAGTCTAATAATCGAGGACGTGAGCGACCAAGATCCCACCGTCCGGGCCGACGACATAGGCGCAGTATACAGGACACGTCGCGAACGGAGAGTTCATGGCGAACCTCAAAAGGTTACGGCGGGAGGCAGATCCACGTTTGCAACCGCGTGTTTAACCCATGTTAATGCCTTGGGATAGTCGTCAAACTGTCCTTGCGGTCCCAATTGGGCTGGCTCGCATGTGGGACGCCCCTACGACGCGCCGGGCACGCTTCCAAACACGTTGCACCGGTGAGGGTGGCATTAGCCCGCTGCCAGAGCCATTCGGTGTATGGGAATGGAGAAATGCAGAGCACGCGCGGTTTGCGGGCCATCAGGAAATGAAAACTCGGTTCGGGAGAGAGGATGGCCCGAGGGATCCGTTAGAAGTGGCGGCGTCGTGCCGCTGAGGTCCTCGCCCGCGCCGCTTCGCTTTGAGCTAACGCGAATACGGACAGAACGACCGCGACCAGGAGTGAGAAGATCATAAAGGCCGAGGCAATCATGAAGGCTTCTCCTGCGAAGCTAGTGCATCGTGTGAAGAGGTGGGTACCGGTTCTTCGTATATTACGATGCGATCTCAGAGGGAGAAAGGGCCGGATCTGGTTCCATCAGGGCAGCCGGGGCTCTGGGATCGCGCTATGAGGTGCGAAACATGATCGAGACGGCAACGCCGACGATCAGCGGAATCCCGGAGGAGAACCGTCTCGGTTGAGGTTGAGCAAGGGACGCGATCTCAAGCGAGCCGCTGCGGATGCGCTGGGCCCGTGCACTGCCCTGTGGCGGCGCTAGGGCGATATGCAGGTCAGCCAAGTCCTCATCATTGTCGTTAAGAGCAGATGCATCGAAAGCGGGCATAGCAGGCCTCCCATTCAAGTCTGGGCTGGCAAGAAGATCAATAGTGCGAGGCTGTTACATCAATCCGATGATCCGACGAAGCCGGAGCCGGAACCTGTCGCATGACCCCGTCCACCCGCATCTGGAGCGCGCTTTGACTGAAGGCCAGCCCGATGGCGAGGCTTGCCATTCCGACAAGAGCCGCCAGCGCGACGGCAGCTCGCGCGCCTGCGCTCAGAAGGGAGACAGAATGAGCGACAGTCATGGTTGGGTCCCATCTTGGTTAGCGAGACCATAAAAGCCTGCCACTGTTACGCCCGAACCGCACAGCCGTGAAATCGTGTGCCCGTTTGTGACAGTTTGTAATAGCCTCCGTGGACTCGCAGGCCTGACCCGCCCCTGCAGGCCGGATCATCGTACCGCCTGGCCTAGGGCTTGGTCGTGCTGAGAACCTTCCGCAGGGTCCGCGCCAAATCCAGCGTGCTGTAAGGCTTCCTGAGCCAGTGCGCCTCGGTCTCCCGCCCTCGCCGCATCACATCCAGCTCGGCATAGCCCGAGGTGAACAGCACCTTTATCTCGGGCCGTCGGACCAGCACGGCTTCGGCCAAATCGGCTCCGGTCATGCCGCCGGGCATCACCATATCGGTGAACAGCAGGTCGACCTCCGGATGGCTGTCGAGCAGCGCCAGCGCCGCCGGACCGTTGGCCGCCTCCAGTACCTGGTAGCCGAGGTCCTGCAGTCGCGCCATCGTCATGCGCCGCACCCGCGGCTCGTCCTCGACCAGCAGCACCGTCTCCCCATGCCCGCGCGAGACTTCCACTAGCGTCTCGGGCGCGCCAGCCTCTGAGGCTTCCTCCGCAACCACGGCGCGCGGCAGGTACATCCGGATCGTGGTGCCGTGGTCCGGCTCGCTGTAGATCATCACGTGCCCACCCGACTGCTTCACGAAGCCATACACCATCGAGAGGCCCAGCCCGCTGCCGGTCCCCACCTCCTTGGTGGTGAAGAACGGCTCGAACGCCCGCTCCTGYACCTCCTCCGACATGCCTGTGCCGGTGTCGGTCACCGCGATCAGCACATAGCGGCCGGCCTGGACCTCCGGATACAGTCGGGCATAGTCTGGTTCGAGTTCCGCATTCTCAGCCGTGATCGTCAGCCGGCCGCCGCCCGGCATGGCGTCACGGGCGTTGATCGCCAAGTTCAGGATCGCGTTCTGCAGCTGGCTTGGGTCGACCAGCACGGGCCACAGATCGTTGTCCGACCGGCCCTGCACCCGGACCGTCTCGCCCAAGGTGCGCCGCAGCAGCGGAGTCATGTCGCCCAGCAGATCCCCGATATCGGTCAGCTTGGGCTGCAATGGCTGTCGGCGCCCGAAGGCAAGCAGCCGCTCGGTCAGTTGGGCACCGTGCTCGGCCGTCTCACGTGTTTCCCTCACCAGCTCCAGCTGACGCTCGTCTGTCAGCCGCATCTCCAACATCTCGAGGTTGCCGAGAATGACGGTGAGCAGGTTGTTGAAATCGTGCGCGACCCCACCGGTCAACTGGCCCACTGCTTCCATCTTCTGAGATTGCCGCAGTTCCTGCTCGATCTTCTGAGTGGCGGTGAGGTCGCGGATGAAGCCGGTGAACAGATGCTGCCCGCTCACCTGCACCTCGCCGACGGCAAGTTCCATCGGAAACACGCTGCCATCCTTGCGCTGGCCGCTGACGACTCGGCCGATGCCGATGATGCGCTTCTCGCCCGTGCGCAGATAACGTTCCAGATAACCGTCATGCGCTTCCCGGTATGGCGAAGGCATCAGCATGCTGATGTTGCGCCCGATCACCTCGTTGGCCGCGTAGCCGAACAGGGCCGCGGCCGAGCGGCTGAAGGACTCGACGATGCCGCGCTCGCTGATCGTGATCAGGGCTTCCGGCGCAGTGTCGAGAATGGAATGGAGCCGTGCCTCACGCTCGAGCAGAATCGATTCTGAGTGCTTGCGAGCCGTRATGTCCACGGCGGCCGCGATAGCGCCGACTACGGCGCCCGCTTGGTCCCGTAGCGGCGAGGCATTGTACAGCAGGTCCACCCGTCGACCGTCCTCGAAGCGGACCTCCCATTCCTCGTTCCGCACCTCCCTGCCTTGGATCGCGCGCCGAAGCGGCGCCTGATCCAGCGGGACCTCCACGCCATCCCGGAAGATGGAGCGGTGGGGTAGTCTCTGGGAAAGCCAGTCCGACACACCGAAGACGAGGGGCAGGTCGAGCAGCTCGGAGGCGAGCCGGTTCGCCCTCACCTCGCGAAGGTCCGGATCATAGGTGAACCACACCGCTACCGGGGCGGTCTCGATAAGCGCCTCCCACTCCGTCGTCCGTGCCTGTAGAGCAGCTTCGGCGGCTTTGCGTTCCGACAGGTCGAGCACAAACACCGCAAAGGTATCGCCATTGTTGACCGAAGCCAGCCTGAGGAGCACCGGGACCCGCTCGCCGTTACGGCGATACTCCTTCTCGTACATAGACGAGACGCCATGGGCGCGCGCCTCGGCGATGGCCCGCTCGTCGGCGGCCAGCCACTCGGGCGGCGTGATCTCGTCCCACCGCACGCGATCCGCGATGAGATCCTTCTTTGTGCGCCCGATCAGGTCGAGATAGGCCTTGTTGGCCTCGATCACCCGGCCATCGGCCTGTGACAGGATGGCCCCGATGGGGATGGCCTCCAGCACCGTGCGCAGCCGGGACTCGCTCGTCCGCTGCACCTCCTCGGCCTGCTTCCGCTCTCTGATGTCCTCGACAATGGAAAGCCGGTAGGTGTGCGCAGGGTTGGAGGAGGCCAGTGATGACGTCACGCGGACCCAGACCGGTGTGCCGTCTTTACGCAGGTAGCGCTTCTCGATCCGGTAGCTGGGGATCTCACCGGCCAGGAGTTGCGCGGCAAGCGCCAGCACCCGCGACAGGTCCTCGGGGTGGATAATCTCCTTAAAGCTACGCCCGATCAGCTCACCCTTGGCATAGCCGAGCAGAGCGCACACGGCGTCGTTCACGTCAAGCAGATGGCCTTCGCTATCCACCAGCTCAATGCCTACAGCAGCCTGGTCGAATACCAGCTGCAGACGCTCCGCATTCGGCTGCCCATGATCGGGGTCTTTGGCCGGATCGCTCGCTCGTCCGGCTGTGTCCGGCGGAGACTGTCCTTTGCCACCCTGGCGCATGCGACCCGATCCTTGACGCTGCCCCGTGCTCTTCGGGACAAAACGAAAATGCCGCCAGATCCCGGGCGATTCACCGGAGGCTGAACAACAGGCCCAAGGAGCGGACGTGTCAATGCGGGCAAACGGTCCGCGGTTCACCGTCGGGATGCAGCTGCTCTGCCAATTCCTCCGGATTGGGATCCGAACTAGGAACAGTATGAACCTCGGAAAGGCCGAACCGTCGATGACTTTGATCAATTCTGCGGCGGAGCCAACAGGCTAAGGCTTGGGCAGAGGTATTGCTCGGTCCGGGCGAAACGGGAGCCCTGACCACGGTGTGTCTGATGATCTGGAACAGGTGAAAGCCATTCAATTGCACACCCAGCTCCGCTGCCGTCAGGTCGAAGCCGGGCGGAGGCAGGTCATTCTGGTGCAAGGTACCAGCGTACTCCCAGGTGGATCCCTCCAGAAAGATCGGGACCGGACGATCCTCCGGCACAGCGCAGCACAAATCAGGCGTCAGCCTGCGCCAGAACAGGTTGTAGGCCAACCCTGAGGCCAAGGTGGCTCGTTGAGTTGCACCTGTCTGCCACGTCATGGCCTCTCCCCTTTTGTTGATTTCGGGGTTGGTTTTGGTTCCAGCTGGAAGATGTGGCCGTGGGGGGCCTTCAATGGGGCTGCTTGGCTGGGTTCCAGGTCAGAGCCTGCTCTCCCAAAGGCTCAGCGTCGTCAAACTCGCCGGCGAGCTGCTGCAGGTCACTCATCCGAAGTAAGATCACCCTGTGACGTCCCTCCAGTTTGACCAACCCATCCCGCTTAAGCTTCGACATGACGCGGCAGACGGTCTCGATGGTGAGGCCGAGATAGTCGGCGATGTCCTGACGCGTCATCRGCAGCTCGATGACCACTGGCCGCTTCCGGTCCACTCCTGTCCGGCGCGCCGCTGACACCAGGAAATGGGCTGCCCGCTCCTCGGCCCCCAGCTGCCCCAGCACGATAATGTGTTGCTGGGCGGCACGAATCTCCTCGAAGACTTTTGTAAGGAGCAGCGACTGTAGGGGCCCGGCCCCCTCGCCGATTGCCCGCAGGCGGGCGCGGCTCAGCCGACGCRGCCGCACAGGAGTAACGGCCTCGGCAGTGTAGGAATATGTGCCCTCGCAGGAG